>JACPHL010000220.1 GCA_016188625.1 Candidatus Rokuibacteriota bacterium
ACCCTTCCTCAGAGCCCCCCGCCGTCCCGCCGCGGCCTCACCGAGGCCCTCACCCCGTGGGGCGCGGTCGCCGCCGGCCGGTCGGCGTTGTCGAGGTCCCGGAGCGCCGTCATGGCATCCTGCATGACCATGCGGACGTGGGTCCGCGCGGCCGCCTCGGCCCGCTCGGGGTTGTGGGCGGCCACGGCCTCGAAGACCCGGGTGTGCTCGGCAAAGCTCCACTGGATCCGCTCCCTCAGACTCAGGGTCCGGAGGCGCAGGACCAGCATCTGCCCGTAGACGCTCTCCAGGAGGCGGCTGAGCAGGTGGTTTTTCGCGGCGGCCAGGACGCGGCTGTGGAAGTCGAGATCCGCCCGGGAGTACCGCTCGAAGTCCACGGCCCGGACCGCGGCCTCCTGGCGCCGGATCACCGACTCCAGGGCGGCCAGCTCCCCCGGGCCGACCCGCTCGGCCGCCAGCCGCGCGGCGAGCCCCTCCAGCACCTCCCGGACCGTGTAGATCTCGCGGACCTTCTCGACGCTGAAGTTGAGGACGAAGACCCCCTGCCGGGGGACGGTCTCCACCAGGCCCTCGGCCTCGAGCCGCTTCATGGCGTCCCAGACCGGGGTCCGGCTGACCCCGAGGTCGCGGCAGAGCCGCTCGACGTTCAGCTTCGAGCCGGGCGGGAAGACCCGGCCCGAGATCAGGTCGCGGACCGCCTTGTAGACGCGGTCACCCAGGCTGGGATGGACGAGCCGTTTGAGCTGCGACATGGGCGTCGAGCGAGCGGGTTCGACGGATGCGCCAACGAGAAAGAACGCCCTCACCCTAGCGGCTCCGGCCGGAAGTTGTCAAGCCCGATTTTTCATGTCACATGCACGATCCGGGATGGATGCCCGCCCGAAGGGCGACCGTGCTAGAATCCAGGACACGCGCCATGCAGGACGACCCCCTCGCTCGGTTCTCCCTGCCGGTCCGCACCTGGTTCAGCCGCCGGTTCTCCGCCCCGACCGACCCCCAGCGCGCGGGGTGGCCGGCGATCGCCTCCGGGACCCACACCCTCATCACGGCCCCGACCGGCTCCGGGAAGACCCTGGCGGCCTTCCTCTTCAGCCTCGACCACCTGGTTCAGCTCGGGGAGCGGGGGGAGCTCACCGATGCGGTCCACGTCCTCTACGTCTCCCCGCTGAAGGCGCTCAACAACGACATCGCCCGAAACCTCGCCGAGCCGCTGGCCGGGATCCGGGAGGCGGCCCGCGAGCTGGGGGTGGCCCTCCCCGAACGGCGGGCCGCGGTGAGGACCGGGGACACCCCGGCCCCCGACCGAACCGCCATGGCGCGCCGCCCGCCGCACATCCTGATCACCACCCCGGAGTCGCTCTTCATCCTCCTCGCCTCCGAGCGGTGGCGGGCCGCGCTGGCGACCGTCCGCTACCTCATCGTGGACGAGATCCACGCCGTGGCGGGGTCGAAGCGCGGCGTCCACCTCTCCCTCTCCCTGGAGCGCCTGGCCGCGCTGGCCGAGACCCCGCCGCTCCGGATCGGGCTCTCGGCGACCGTCGAGCCGGTCGAGGAGATCGCCCGCTTCCTCGTCGGGGTCGAAGAGCCCGAGGGCGCGCCCCGGCCCTGCCGGGTCGTGGATGTCGGGCGCCGCCGGGACCTCGACCTGGCCGTGGTCGCCCCCCTCCCGGAGCTCGGGGCGGTGGCGACCAACCCGGTCTGGGAGGCGACCTACGCCCGCCTCGCCGAGCTGATCCTGGCCCACCGGACCACCCTGATCTTCGCCGGAAGCCGCCGCCTGGCCGAGCGGATCGCGGTCCGCCTGACCGAGCGCCTCGGCCCGGGGATGGTCGCGGCCCACCACGGCAGCCTGGCGCGCCGCCAGCGCCAGGAGGCGGAGGCCCGCCTCAAGGCCGGGGCGATCCGGGCCATCGTGGCCACGGGCTCGCTCGAGCTGGGAATCGACATCGGGGCGATCGACCTGGTCTGCCAGATCGAGTCCCCCAGGGCCCTCGCCACCGCGATCCAGCGGATCGGCCGCTCCGGCCACTGGCTCGGGGCCACCCCCAAGGGGCGGCTCTTCGCCCTGACCCGCGACGACCTCCTCGAGTGCGCGGCGTTGGTCCGGGCCCTCCGCGAGGGGCGGCTCGACCGGATCGAGACCCCGACGAACTGCCTCGACGTCCTGGCCCAGCAGGTCGTGGCCGCGGCCGCCGATCAGGAGTGGGAGGCCGAGGCCCTCTACCGCCTCGTCCGGCGCTCGGCCTGCTACCGCGACCTCCCGCGAGGCGACTTCGACGGGGTCCTGGCGATGGAGGCCGACCGCCTCCCCACCGAGCCCAGGGGCGTCGCGCCGAGGCTTTACTGGGACCGGCTCCGGTCCCGGATCCGGGGGCGGCGGGGGGCGCGCCTGGCCGCGGTGACCTCGGGCGGGACGATCCCCGACACGACGAACTATGACGTCTACCTCGAGCCGGCGGGGATCAAGCTCGGGGAGGTGGAGGAGGACTTCGCCCAGGAGTCGATGCGGGGGGACATCTTCACCCTCGGGAACGCCTCCTGGCGAATCCTCCGGGTCCAGCGCGGGCGGATGGTGGTGGAGTCGGCCGCCGGGCTGCCGCCCACGATCCCCTTCTGGCACGGCGAGCTCCCCGGGCGGACGGCGGAGCTCTCGGGCGAGGTCAGCCGCCTCCGGCGCGACCTCGAGGCGCGGCTCGACGACCCCGAAACGGCCGCCGCGTGGCTCGGCGGGGTGGCGGCCCTCGAGCCGGCCGCAGCCCGGATCGCCATCGAGTACGTCGCCCGCCAGCGGGCGGCGGCGGGCGTGGTCCCGACCACTGAGACCCTGCTGGCGGAGCGCTTCTTCGACGCCCTCGGCGGAACCCAGGTCGTCCTCCACGCCCCCTTCGGAATGCGGGTCACCCGCGCCTGGGGGCTCGCCCTGGCGAAGCGGATCTGCCGGAGCTTCAACTTCGAGATCCAGTCCGCGGCCACCGACGACGCGATCCTCCTCTCCCTCGGAGTGCGCCACAGCTTCCCCCTGGAGACGATCTGGCGCTTCCTGGCCCCGGAAACCATCGAGGAGACCCTGGTCCAGGCGTTGCTCGCCGCGCCCCTCTTCGAGACCCGCTTCCGTCACGCCGCGGTGCGCGCGCTCCTGATCCTCCGCCAGCAGGGGGGGCGGCGGGTCCCGGCCTACCTCCAGCGCCTCCGGGCCACGGACCTCCTCGCCGCCTGCTTCCCGGCCCAGCAGGCGTGCCTCGACAACCGGGCGGCCGACCTCGACATCCCGGTCGCGGACCATCCGCTGGTCCACGAGACCCTCCGGGAGTGCCTGACCGAGGCCCTCGACCTCGGGCGGCTCCGGGCGATCCTCGAGGAGATCCGCACCGGCGCGATCCGGACGGTCGCCCGCGAGCTGCCGGTCCCCTCCCCCTTCGCCCACAAGATCCTGGCGGCCTGGGACTACGCCTTCCTCGACGACGCCCCCCGCGAGGAGCGGCGGAGCCGGACGGTCCAGACCCACCGGGGGATCCTGGGGGAGCTGGCCGGCCAGCAGGCGCTCGACGGTACCCTTGATCCCGCGGCCGCGGGCCGGGTCGCCGCCGAGGTCGGCCACCTCGCCGAGGGCTCCCGGGCCCGCGATCCTGACGAGCTGGTCGAGCTGCTCAAGGAGATGGGGCCGCTCACCGCCGCCGAGGTCGCCGAGCGGGCGGACGGCGAGGCCGGAGCCTGGCTCGAGACCCTGGCGGCTGAGGGGCGGGTGATCCGGGCCGGGCGCGGCGCGGGGGAGCCGGTCTGGATCGCCACCGAGATCCTCCCGCTCTGCCGGGCCGCCTACCCAGGCCTTGAGACCGAAGGCCGCCCTCCGCGAGCTGGCGCGGCGACGGCTCCGGCACGCCGGCCCGCCCTCCGCGGGGGAGCTGGCGATCCGGCTCGCGCTCCACGCCGAGGAGGTCCGTCAGGCGCTCACCGCCCTCGAGGCCGAGGGCGCGATCTTCCGGGGGCGCTTCGTCGAGACGGACTCGGACCTCCGCTGGTGCGAGCGGACAGTCCTCGAGCGGATCCACCGCCTCACCCTGGAGCGGCTCCGCCAGGAGGTCGAGCCGGTGGAGCCGGCCACCTTCACGGAGTTCCTCCTCCGCTGGCAGCGGGTCAGCCCGGACGCCCGCCTCCACGGGACGACCGGTCTCGAGACCGTCGTCGCCCAGCTCCAGGGGGTCGAGCTGCCGGGGGCCGCCATCGAGCGCGACATCCTCCCCCTGCGGGTCGCCGACTACCGCCAGGATCTCCTGGACCATCTCACCCTGACCGGGGCGGTCGTCTGGGGGCGGCTCGGCCTGGGGGCCTCGGCCGAGGGGGTCGAGCCCGAGCGCCGCCCGCTCCTGCCGCCGCCCCTCGCGCTCCTCCGCCGGGAGGACCTGGGCTGGCTCCGCCCCCCGCTCGATCCGACGGCGCTCGAGGGCCTCTCCGGGGTCGCCCACCGCGCGCTCGAGGCGCTCGGCGTGCGCGGGGCCTCGTTCATGGACGAGCTGGCCCGCGCGACCGGTCTCGAGGCCCCGGCCCTCTTCGAGGCGCTGTGGGAGCTGGCCCGAGCCGGACGCGTGACCAACGACAGCTTCGCCGCGGTCCGGCTCCTGGCCTCGCTCGAGGGGCGGCAGGGGCTCCTCAGGGCGCGGGGGGAGCGGGCATCGAGCCGCCAGGCGCTCCGGCTCCGCGCCAGGCTCCGAAGCCTGCCGGGACGGTGGTCGCTCCTCCCCGCCGGCGAGGCGGACGCCGAGGCCCGGCTCGAGGCGTGGACCTCGCAGCTCCTGGAGCGCTACGGCGTGATCTTCAGGGAGCTCCTCGCGCTCGAGCCGGCGGCCCCGACGTGGCGCGAGCTGGCGGTTGAGCTGCGCCGCCGGGAGTACGCGGGGCGCCTGCGTCGCGGCCTCTTCCTCCGGGGCGTGTCCGGAGAGCAGTACGCCCTCCCCTCCGCCGTGGAGCTGCTCCGCGAGGTCCGCCGCGCCCCTCGGAACGAGCCGCTGGTCCTCTCCGCCGCCGACCCCGCGCTCCTCTACGGCCCGGTCTTCACGCCGAGGATCCAGCGCCACCCCGGCCATCTGGTCGTGCTCCGGGGCGGGCGTCCGCTCCTCGCCCTGGAGGGGACCCGGCTCCTGCCGCTGGAGGCGGCCGAGGAGGAGTGGCTCCCCGCCCTCCGCGCCCTGGTGGAGGGGCGCCGCGAGCGGAAGCTCGTCGTGGAGCGCTGGGGTGAGGCGGCGCTCGATCCCTCCGCAATCGCGCGCCTGGCCGACCTCGGGTTCCACGGCGACGGCGAGCGGCTCGTCTTCGACGGCTTCCCCGGCCCCCGGCCGCGCCCCGACCGGCCTCGGTCGCTCCTGTCCGCCTCCTGACACGCTCCCCCTCGATGATCACGACCAAGCGCGTGAGCGAGCCCCGAGAGTCCGGCGACGGGACGCGGGTCCTGGTCATGCGGCTCTGGCCGCGGGGGGTTCGGAAGGATCATGTCGATCTCTGGCTCAAGGCCCTCGGCACCGACCTCGGGCTCATCAGGGCCTGGAAAGGCGGGCGCCTCGGCTGGGCCGAGCTCCGACGACGCTACCGGGAAGGGCTCAAGACCCCTGAGGCCCGGGCGGCCCTGGCGGAGCTTCGAGGGCTGGCGCGACGGGGGACGGTGACCCTCCTCTGCAGTTGCCCCCAGGAGGCCCGCTGCCACCGGGGGATCCTGAAGGCCGTCCTCACCGGGAAACATTCCCGGTGACCTGGACGCGCAGGCGCCGAATCGCCAGGAGAAAGCGGATCGTGAGAAGCATCTGGACGACGCGAACCATCGAGGCCGCGATCCCGGCTACCAACCTCAGCGCCCGTCCGCGAAGGGTCGTCGCGCACTTCAAAGGCCTTCTCGGCGGATTTCCGATCACGGTCGTGGATGTCGGGTCGCGAGGCGGGATTCCCGGCGAGCTGACGTGCCTGGTTCCCCATATCAACCTGGTATCCATCGAGCCGGACCCCGACGAGGCGGCGCGCCTGAACGAGGGCCTGAGCGCGCTGGGGTTCCGGTCGGCGGTCGTCCTGCCGACGGCCGTGGGACCGTCGAGCCGACAGCTCGCCCTCCATATCACCCGAGACCCCGGCAAATCCTCCCTCTTGGAGCCCAACGAGACCGTGATCCGACGGTACGCCCAGGAGGAGGAGTACGAGGTCATTCGAAGGGTGCCGGTGACGCTCCGCGGGCTAGGAGACATCCTGGCCGAACAGGGACGCGATGAGATCGACGTCCTGAAACTCGACGTCCAGGGCTTCGAATTGGAGATCTTGAAGACCCTGAGCGATCAACAGCTCGACACCCTGCTCATGATCGAGGTTGAGTGCCAGTTCGTGGAGCTCTACAAGGGGGCCTCCCTGTTCCGTCATATCGACGACTATCTCAGCGCGAGGGGCTTCGAGCTGTTCCATCTGTGCCGCATTGTCTCGAACTACCTGGGGCGACGCTGGGGGCCTTATGGGCGCGGCCAGCTGCAGTTTGGAGACGCGTACTATCTGAGAACTCGCGTCGAACCCCTTCCGGCGAGCCAGATCGCCAAGCTGATCGTCCTCTCGGCCTTCTACGGCTTCAACGACTACGGCTACTACCAGTTCACGCGCCACCGGGCAAGGCTCCGGGAGCTGGACGGATCCCTCTTCCGGCGCTTCCGGGAATACTTCGCCCCCTTCTCGGCCACGAGCCCCTCGATGCGGCGGCGCCTCGCCACCGGCTTGAGACTTGTGCTCGACCGATTCCTCTTCGCCTACCTGGCATGGCGCCGCTGGAACGGCCTCAAGACGGACACCGATCGGGCCTACCCGATTCGGTGAGCGCCGGCGGCGACCGACGGACGGTATAATGGGTAGCGTTTGCCTGGCGGCCCGGAGACCACAATGGAGCTGATGCCGATCCTCGAGGCGTACGCGGCTCTCGAGAAGCAAGGGGTGGAGCTCTACCAGACCCTGGGCGAGCGGTTCCCCGACGCGCAGGGGAGCCGGCTCTGGGCGGAGATGGCCAACACCGAGGCGAGCCACCAGGCCATCCTGATGCTGGCGATGGACTGGACCCATACCTGGAGTGGCCCCAAGTCGGAGCCGCCGATCGAGATGGGGGACCTCGACGCCGCGATCCAGACATCCGGGGATCTGCTGGCCGAAGCGGCCAGACCGGACCTCTCGTTCGTCCGCGCGGTGGAGCTGGCCGTGGCCTGGGAGGAGCAGGAGCTGCCGCGGATCCTGGCGATCGCCCCCTACTGCCCGGGGCGGGGGCAGGGGCAGCTCCTCGCCATGGTGGCCGAGGCCGTCGGCCACTACGACGAGCTGGCGGCGCTCGCCCGCGCCGCCGGCCAGGAGACATTGATCCCCAGGATCGAGGCCCTCCGGACGACCGCCGAGGCGACGGTGCGGTAGAGGACGCCGCAGGTGGCGGCGGTGAAGGCCCGCGGAACTCAGTGAGGGAACGAGGAGACCGTATTGTGCGGTTCGTGCGCGTCGCCACCACCGACGAGATCCCGCCGGGGCGCGGGAAGGTGGTGGAGGTCGAGGGGCGGGAGGTGGCGCTCTTCAACGCCGGCGGAGGGCGGTTCTTCGCCTCGGGCACGGTCTGCCCCCACGAAGGCGGCCCGCTCGGCGAGGGGACCGTGGAGGGGGAGACCGTCATCTGCCCCTGGCACGGCTTCGACTTCGACCTCCGGACCGGGAAGTGTCTCGTAGACCCCGGGCTACGGATCCCGACCTACGAGGTCAAGGTCGAGGGGACCGACGTCTTCGTCCTGGCGCCCTGAACTCCCTCGGAGGCGTCAGCCCCTCGCTCCGACGGCCCTCGGGGCGCCCGAGCGGGAGGCGTCGGTCCCGAGCGGAGCGATAAGCGGAACGGCGCGGGTCCCCGCCATGAGCGAGCCGGGGGGGGAAGCCGGCTCGCGGGCGGAACACGACCAGGAGG
>JACPHL010000221.1 GCA_016188625.1 Candidatus Rokuibacteriota bacterium
GAGGGGAAGGACCCGCTCTCGGCGGGGGTCCCCATGGAGACGCGCTGCATGGCCTGCTGCGTCGGGAAGATCCGCCTCCAGGGGCTGGTCAGGATCGCCCCGGACGGCGCCTGGGCGGAGGATCGCTACAACCCCATCTACTTCCTGGTCAAGGTGGAGCAGGTGGCCCTGCCGCTCTACCCCCAGTTCGGGACCGAGCCCAACGGCTACTACATCCCGCCCCGTTGGGTCCCGCGGCCGTATCTGCGCCAGATGTTTGGCCCCGGTGTCGATCAGGCCATCGAGCGGTACCAGGCGCCCTCCCGGGAACTCCTGGCCGTGCTCCAGCTCTTCAAGACGACCCAGAAGATCCTCTTCCGGTACGAGATCAAGGAGGGGCCGAAGGTCTACGAGACCGCGATCAACGGCAAGCCCTGGGCGATGTACAACGACACGATCATCGGCTACGACAAGGCCGGGCGCGAGGCGGCGCGCGTCACGGTGGAGGAGCCGGTCCATGTCCGGCCCCCCGAGTACATCAACTCGCTCTGAGCCCCGGCCCGCCTCGACCGGGGCGAGGGCTGCCGTCGAGCGCGCCCTGGCCCGGAGTCAGCTCTACCGCCTGCTGGCCCTGGCCTTCCGCTACCCGGACGCCGCGCGGGGCGAGGCCCTGGAGCGGCTCGCTGACGGCGTGAGGATCGAGGCGCTGGACCGCGGGCCCCGGAAGCTCCAGCGGTCCCTCTCCGAGCTGGCCGTCGCGGCCGGGGGCACCACCCCCGAAGCCCTTCAGGATCAGTACGTGGCGGCCTTCGGCCACGTGACCCTCCCCGACTGCCCGCTCTACGAGACCGCCTGCGGGACCGGTGATCCCTTCCAGCAGTCCCAGACCCTGGCGGACATCGCCGGCTTCTACCGGGCCTTCGGGCTCGAGATGGCCGAGGACGCCGCCGAGCGGGTCGATCACCTGGCGGTGGAGCTGGAGTTCATGCACTACCTGGCCTATCGCGAGGCCTACGCCCTCGAGCGTCACGGGCGGGAGCGATCTCGGTTGATCCGGGAGGCCCAGCGCCGGTTCCTCCAGGACCATCTCGAGCGCTGGGGGCCGGTGGTCGCCCGGGCCGTGGCGGTCCGCGCCGACGGCGTCCTCGGGGCCGCGGCCCGGCTTTTGGAGCGCTTCCTGGCCGCGGAGGCGCGGCGGTGGCGGATCGCGCCTTCGCCGGTCTCCGACACCGGGCATGCCGAAGAAGCGGATGGGCCTTCGCCAGGTCTGTCCCAGTAACGCTGAGCGGCTCGCGCACTCCGGACTCTCGGCGCGCGGATGGATGGTCCGCTCCGAGCGCGGGCTTGGCCCGCGCAACTTTGGGGGGAGGTTCGGAAGGGGGGGGAGACCGGCAAGGGGGACGGTCCCGCGGAGTTCGTGCTCTTCCCCAAGCCCCGCGATCTCACCAGCGGGAGGTTCAAGATCCGCTCCACCCCGACGCTTCCGACCGACCAGGACCTCTTTCGGGTGATCACCCGGGGCATCCCCGGGACCGCGATGCCGGCGTGGGAGCTCCTCACCGAGGCCGAGCGCTGGGACCTGGTGGCCTACGTCAAGCGCCTCTCCCCGGTCTTCGGGGAGCGGGCCGCGGGCCCCCCGCTCACGATCCCGCCGCCTCCCCGGCCGACCCGGGCCCTCTTGAAGCTGGGGGAGAGGTTCTACGCCGACGCAGGGTGCGTCGAGTGCCACGGGCCGAGCGGCCGGGGCGACGGCACCTCCGCGCCCACCCTGACCGACGACTGGGGCCACCCCATCGTCCCCTACGACTTCACGATCCCCGGCCGGATGAAGGCGGGGAGCACCGCCCGCGACATCTACCGGACCCTCCTGATCGGGATCGGCGGGACCCCGATGCCGTCCTACGCCGACTCGCTCTCGGAGAAGGAGATGTGGGGGCTCGCCTACTACGTCCTGTCGCTGGCCAAGGCGCCGCCGAGGCAGGCGCCGGCGGAGACGGGGACGGTGCGGGTCCGCCGGGTGGCCGGCGAGCTGCCCGCCGATCCGGGCGCGGCCGTCTGGCGGAGGGCGCCGCGCCAGGCCGTGCTGCTCCGGACGCTCTGGCTCAGGCCGAAGACCATCGACCGGATCCGGGTCGCGGCGCTCCACAACGGAAAGGAGATCGGTTTCCTCCTGGAGTGGGACGACCCGATCGCCGACCAGGCCGCGCTCAGCGTCGAGGAGTTCCGCGACGCCGTGGCGGTCCAGTTCCCCCTGCGGTCACCCGACGGCGCGGCCCGCCCCGAGCCGAGCTACGTCATGGGGGACCGCGAGGCTCCGGTGAACATCTGGCACTGGAAGGCCGACTGGCAGCTCGACCTGGCCCGCTACCGGGGCGTCGAGGACCGCTACCCGGCGACCGTCGTGGACGACGGCCCCGCGGGGCGGGACGACCCGCTCTTCCTCACCGCCAGGGCCGCGGGGAATCCGATGGCCCTCCCGCGTCGCTCCGCCGTGGAGAACCTCGCCGCCGCCGGCGTGGAGACCCTCACCTCCCAGCCGTCCGAGGCGCAGGTGATCCGCGGCGAGGGGCGGTGGGCCGACGGGAAGTGGCGGGTGGTCGTGGTCCGGGCGCTCAGGACCGGGAATTCCAGGGACGCCCAGTTCGAGCCGGGGCAGGCCACGGCCGCGGCCTTCGCGGTCTGGGACGGGGCCCAGCGCGACCGGGACGGCCAGAAGGCCGTCTCGCTCTGGCAGCGCCTCCTCATCGACTAGGGCTTACGCGCTCGGTGCCCGTCGCCGGGTGAGCAGGGAGGCGAGGAAGTGGTACATGGCGAACGCCTCCAGGGCGAAGGGCGGGAAGCCCAGATATCCCAGGAGGGGCATCTCGAAGAGCTTGACCGTGCCCAGATACGGGACGGTGTAGGTCCACTTCGTCACCGCCCAGTAGTTCCAGAACTCCCAGAGCAGGCCGCAGACGGCCCCGCTCGCGAGGAGCGAGACCAGGGTCCGGTAGTCCCCCTGCTCGACCTCCCGGAGCCAGGACGGGCTCCCTCGCCGGTAGTTGATCGGCTCGAGCAGGAAGACGTACGCGACCCAGACCAGCGGGACCAACCAGGGCGATGGGAGGAGCAGCGGCAGCGCCGCCGACAGCGCTCCCACCGCGACGGAGAGGCGGACGGCCAGGGGCGACGGTCGCCAGGGCCGCCGCCCGCTGAGCCCCTTGAAGATCCAGAGCTTCAGGGCTTCGGCGGTCAAAAACAGGCTCGGGAAGATGGCGGCGAAGGCCCAGTCGTAGCCGACCCGGCGGAGGTAGGGGTTCGGCTCCAGGTTGTGGTAGTGCCACCAGAGGCCCCGGAGCTCGTCCCCGCCCCGCCAGAAGCGGGGGGCGTTGTACAGCTCGAAGAGCCACCAGCAGCCGACCGAGGCCAGCCCGACGAGGGCGAGCTCGGTCCGGCGCGTGGTGAGATAGGAGCCACCCGAGCGGCGGGCGACAAGGCCATCGACCAGCAGGATGTAGCCGCTCCACACCAGCGGAGTGAACCACTCGCCGACGAGCCGGACGCCGGCGGCGAGGAGGGTCTCGGCGACCACGATGATGCCGAACCCGATCCACCCGTAGGTCGGCAGGCTGCCGGTGGCAGCCCTCAGCCGACAGAGGGCCCGGCGGGCCGCATCGGGCGATGAGGGCGATCCTGGGCGCATGACTACCAGCCGGACTCCCGGGCGGGGGAGCTCACCGCCGATCAGGAGCCACCGTGAATGTCCAG
>JACPHL010000222.1 GCA_016188625.1 Candidatus Rokuibacteriota bacterium
GCGGCCCCCGGCCCCGCCCCGAGCGCCCGGGCCGCGGCCCCCCGCAGCACGAAGATCTCGAGCCGTCCCGCGCTCCCGATCAGGGCGCCGGGCTCCCCGGGCGCCCGCTCGCCGTAGAAGGCGGAGAGGCCCTGGATCGTCCGGCCCGCGATCTCCACCTCCACCGCCCCCTGCCCGAGGAGCGGGGCGAGATCGGCCTCGCGGAGGTTGGTCAGGAGGTTCCCGAGGCGATCCGCGTAGACGACCTCGCCCGCCAGCTCGTCCCCCTCCCGGGCCGGCCTCGGCCAGGGGAGCCTCACCGGATCGACCACCGGCTCGCCGAACTCCTCGATGAGTACCCCGAGGGCGAGATGGGCCGCGGCCGGGGCGAACAGGTCGCGGGCGTGAAAGGTCCGGCTCACCTCGGGGAGCCGGTAGGCCGGATTCGAGAGGGTCACCGCCCGCCAGCCGGGGCGGTCGTAGAGGAAGCTGAAGAGGCCGTTATCCGGGCCCACGAAGAGCTGGCGTTCCGCGGCCAGCCCCAGCGGCCGACGGGGGCCGCCGACCCCCGGGTCCACGACCGCCAGGTGGACGGTGCCGGGCGGGAAGAAGGGGACGGCGGCCTCCAGCGCCAGGGCCGTGGCCCGCACATCCTGGGGCGGGAGGTCGTGGGTGAGGTCTACCAGGGTGGCCGACGGGCAGATCCCCAGGATGACCCCTTTGACGATCCCGACGAACGGGTCCTGCCGGCCGAAGTCGGTGGTGAGGGTGACGAGGGGCATCGGATCCCTTACAGTCCAAGGGCCACCCGGAGGCGGGTGTTCAGCTCGACCAAAAGCGCCGGAGAGAGGATGCCGAGCGAACCTTCAAGTCCTTGACGGTGTAGAGATCCTCACGCGGGTCTTCGAGGAACTGGAAACTCCCACCCTCAGTTGCTATCCGCGTGAGCCCCTCCACGGGCAGATCATCAACGGTTTCAATCAGTTCAACCTCTTCAACCTTCCGGGCAGCCTCGATCAATTTCCCCAGTTCCTCGCGGCTGACAAGGGCCTTGTCAGGCCCAACCGGCTCAGCATGTATTCTGACCACCTCTCATCCACCTCTTTCTGGGGCCCGCCTCTGTCTGTCACCCTTCGAAGACACTGGAGCGTGCCCCCTCTGCCGAGACTTTATCACACAACGGCGCCTTACCGGGGAACACGCCCCGCCGTCACCGATCCCGGTCCACCACGTAGTCGGCGATCAGGCTGAGGGTCTCCCGCTCCCGGCCGTCCCCGAAGGCGGCGAGGCAGCCCTTGGCCCGGTCCGCGTAGCCCCGGGCGCGCTGGAGGGCGTACGGGACCCCGTCGTACCGCTCGACCAGGCGGCGGATCATCGGGAGCCCGCCGTCGGCCAGGGTCGGCGCCTTCAAGAACTCCTGGATACGGGCGCCCTCCTCGGGGGTGGCGCGCTCCAGGGTGACGATCAGGGGCAGGGTCCGCTTCCCCTCCCGGAGGTCGGCCCCGATCGCCTTGCCGAGCCGCGTCTCGTCGGCGACGAAGTCCAGCGAGTCGTCGGCGATCTGGAACGCGATCCCCAACCCCTCGCCGTAGGCGGAAAGCGCCTCGACCCGCTCGGCGTCCTGTCCGCCCAGGAGGCCACCGATCCGGCAGCAGGCCGAGATGAAGGAGGCGGTCTTCTGGGTGATGATCCGCAGGTAGTCGGCCTCCGAGGTCCGGCCGTCGCGCTTGCGCTCGAGCTGGAAGACCTCGGCCTCTGTCATGGAGACGGTGGCCCGGGCCAGGGCCTCCATCACGGCCCGGTCGCCGTCCTCGACCAGGAGGGAGAACGACTTGGAGTAGAGGTGGTCCCCCACCAGGACCGAGGCGTCGTCCCCCCAGCGGGCGTTGGCCGAGGGGCGGCCGCGCCGGAGCGGGGCCTGGTCCACCACGTCGTCGTGGATCAGGGTGGCGGTGTGGAGGAGCTCGACCACGCACCCGAGCCGGGCGGCCCGGGGCCCGCGGTAGCCCGCCAGGCGGGCGCAGAGCAGGAGGAGGATCGGCCGGAGGCGCTTCCCCCCGGCCAGGGTGACGTAGCTCCCCAGCTCGTGGATGAGCGGGACCGAGGAGGCGAGGGCTCCGCCGATGGTCGCCTCGCAGGCCTCGAGGTCCGGGCCGACCAGGCTGGCGACCCGGTCCTTGAGGAGGGCCTCAAGCTTCACCGAAGCCGTGGCCACGCTCGCAGGGGCGTCAAGAATGAGGAGATCTTGACCATCACCGTGCCTCGTCGGACGAGGGCGAAGACGGGGGACTACGGCGAGGGTACTCCGAGGCCGACCGGAGTGTCAAGGCGCCGACAGCAGGATGTCCAGTCCCGCCCTGGGAGGAGGCAGCCCTCGAAGCCTTTTGCCAGCGGGCGAACGGCGCCCTCGGGGAGCGCCGGTCCCTCGCGAGAGGCGTCGGCCCCGAGCGGAACGTTAAGCGGAGCGGCGCGGGTCCCCGTCGTGAGCGAGCCGGGTGGGGAAGCCGGCTGACGGGCTGAGCACGAAGGAGGCGGGGCCCCGCCCGGCGAGCCACTGACGGGTGCGCCGCGGAGCGTGTGGAGCGAGGGGCCGGCGCCTCCCGCGGGGCA
>JACPHL010000201.1 GCA_016188625.1 Candidatus Rokuibacteriota bacterium
CCAGCGGGGCCGGATGAAGGGCAAGGCCCTCCGCGGCGGCACCCTGGCCTTCGGGGACTACGGGCTGAAGGCCATGGAGCCGGCCTGGCTCACCAACCGGCAGATCGAGGCGGCTCGGGTCGCCCTCACCCGGTCGGTGAAGCGGGGCGGGAAGATCTGGATCCGGATCTTCCCGGACAAGCCCTTCACCAAGAAGCCGGCCGAGACGCGGATGGGCAAGGGCAAGGGCAACCCCGAGTACTGGGTGGCGGTGGTGAAGCCCGGACGCATCCTCTACGAGATGGAGGGGGTCTCGGAGCAGGTGGCGCGCGACGCCTTTCGCCTGGCCGCCCAGAAGCTCCCCATCGCGACCCGGTTCGTGAGCCGGGAGCGGGTGGACTGAGATGACCAGACCGTCGAAGCTGCGGGATCTCGGAGACGACGAGCTCCGCCAGCGGGCGCGGGAGCTCTCCGAGGAGCTCTTCAACCTGCGCTTCCAGGGCGCCATGGGGGTGGCGAAGAATCCCGCCCGCCTCCGCGAGGCCAAGCGCGATCTGGCGCGGGTCCAGACCCTCCTCCGGGAGCGGGCCCTGGGGCTCCGGCGCGGGTAGCCATGTGCCCGAGTGAGGTCTTGGGGGGAGGCAGGCCCGATCCGTTCGCCGGAGGGCGAACGGCCGGGCTTTGCCCGGAGGGCCGTCGGAAGGGGGGCGGAGCCCCCCTCCGAGTGCCCTAGGAGGAGGCAGCGGTGCGGGCGAGGAAGACCCGGATCGGAACCGTGGTCAGCGACAAGATGGACAAGACCCGCGTGGTGGCGGTGGAACGCGCCTACCGCCATCCGCGCTACCAGCGGGTGGTCAAGCAGACCACCCGGTTCAAGGCCCACGACGAGCGGAACGAGACCCGGGTGGGGGACAAGGTGCTGATCGTGGAGACCCGGCCTCTCTCCCGGGACAAGCGGTGGCGGGTCACCCAGGTCGTCGCCCGGGCTTCCCTGCGGGGTGAGGCGTCGTGATCCAGCCCCGGACCATTCTCGAGGTGGCGGACAACTCCGGGGCCAAGAAGGTCATGTGCATCCGGGTGATGGGGGGGTCCAACAAGAGGTACGCCACCATCGGCGACACCATCATCGTGGCCATCAAGGAGGCCGCCCCGGAGGGATCGGTGAAGAAGGGCGAGGTCGCCCGCGCGGTCGTGGTCCGCACGGCCAAGGAGATCCGCCGGCGGGACGGGTCCCACATCAAGTTCGACCGGAACGCGGCAGTCCTCCTGAACCCCCAGAACAATCCCATCGGGACCCGGATCTTCGGCCCGGTGGCCCGGGAGCTCCGCGACCGGCAGTTCATGAAGATCATCTCCCTCGCCCCGGAGGTCATCTGAGGACGCCATGAGGGTCGCCAGGTCAGTCCCCAGGGCGCTTCACATCCGCCGGAACGACACCGTCGCGGTCATCGCGGGCAAGGAGCGGGGCAAGCGCGGCAAGGTCCTCCGCGTCTTCCCGGACCGGAACCGGGTGATCGTGGAGAAGGTCAACTTCATCAAGCGCCACCAGCGGCCGACCCAGAAGGTCCGCCGGGGCGGGATCATCGAGCGGGAGGGCCCCATCCACGCCTCCAACGTGATGCTGGTCTGCGGCAAGTGCGACCGGCCGACCCGCACCGGCCTCCAGGCCCTCGCTGACGGCCGGAAGGTCCGGGTCTGCCGCCGCTGCGGCGAGATCGTGGACAAGGGTTAGGGCATGGCGAAGCCCGACAAGGCCCAAGCCGCCGCCAAGCCGGCCCCGGAGGCCAAGGCGTCCGCCAAGGCCCGCCCCCGGGGCGCCGGCGCGACCCCCCCGCGCCTCCTGGTTCGCTACCGCTCGACGATGATCCCGGCCCTGATGAAGGAGCGGGGGTACCGGAACCCCAGCCAGGTACCCCGCCTCGAGAAGGTGGTCGTCAACATGGGGGTGGGGGAGGCCAAGGAGAACGCCAAGGTCCTCGACCACGCCGCCGCCGATCTGACCACCATCGCGGGCCAGAAGCCGGTGGTGACCAAGGCCAAGCGCTCCATCGCGAGCTTCAAGGTACGGGCGGGGATGTCCATCGGGCTGAAGGTGACCCTCAGGGGTGCGCGGATGTACGAGTTCCTGGACCGCCTGATCAACGTGGCCCTGCCGCGGGTCCGGGACTTCAAGGGGGTGGAGAGCCGCTCCTTCGACGGCCGGGGCAACTACGCCCTCGGCCTCAAGGAGCAGGTCATCTTCCCCGAGATCGTCTACGACAAGATCGACAAGATCCGCGGCATGGACGTGGTGATCTGCACCACCGCCGGGCGGGACGAGGACGCCAAGGCCCTCCTCGCCGCGCTCGGGATGCCGTTCAAGGACTGAGGACCGAGGTCGCGTATGGCGAAGAAAGCGCTCATCAACAGGCAGCAGCGTCCCCCGAAGTTCAAGGCGCGGGCGTACCACCGGTGCCGGATCTGCGGCCGGCCCCGGGGGTACCTCCGGCGGTTCCAGCTCTGCCGGATCTGCTTCCGGGATCTGGCCCTCCGGGGCGAGGTCCCCGGGGTCGTGAAGGCGAGCTGGTGACGGGGACGGGGAGACGGGGATGCCGGTGACCGATCCAGTGGCGGACATGCTGATCCGCATCAAGAACGCCAGCATGGCGGAGCACGAGAAGGTGGATGTCCCAGCCTCCAAGCTCAAGGTCCGGATCGCCGAGATCTTGAAGGAGGAGGGGTTCATCAAGAACTTCCGCCTCATCGAAGACCGAAAGCAGGGGATCCTCCGGATCTACCTCAAGTACGGGCCCGGCAACGAGCGGGCCATCTCCGGCCTCGCGCGGGTCTCGAAGCCGGGGCGGCGCCTCTACGTGGGCGCGGACAAGGTCCCCTCGGTCCTGGGCGGG
>JACPHL010000200.1 GCA_016188625.1 Candidatus Rokuibacteriota bacterium
CCTTCAAGGTCCGCCAGCTCCTCCAGCGGATCTCCTTCATCGGGGTCCGCTCGCTCTCCGTCATCCTCCTCACCGGCGCGTTCACGGGGATGGTGCTTGCGCTGCAGATCTTCCTGACCCTCTCCCGCTTCGGGTCGGAGGCCTTCCTGGGGCCGGGCGTAGCCCTCAGCCTGATCCGCGAGCTCGGGCCTGTCCTCTCCGCGCTGATGGTGACCGGGCGGGCGGGGTCAGCCCTGACGGCCGAGATCGGGATCATGCAGATCACCGAGCAGATCGACGCCCTCAAGGTGATGGCCCTCAACCCGATGCGCTACCTGGTGGTCCCCACCCTGGTCGCGGGCCTCATCGCCGTGCCGCTCCTGGGGGCGATCTTCGACGTGGTCGGGATCTTCGGGGGGTATCTGGTCGGGGTGAAGCTCTTCGGCCTGTCCGCCGGGACCTACTTCGGCGAGATGCAGGCCTTCGTCCACGCCAAGGACATCTGGACGGGGCTCTGGAAGTCGCTCTCTTTCGGCGTTCTCATCGCCTGGGTCGCGTGCTACAAGGGGTACTACACGGGTCACGGGGCCGAGGGGGTCGCCCGCGCGACGACGGAATCGGTCGTCCTCGCCTCGGTCCTCATCCTGGTGTGGGACTACTTCATGGGGTCGGTCCTGCCGTGATCGAGGTGCGCGATCTCTGGAAGGCCTTCGACGGCCAGCAGGTCCTTCGGGGGATCAACCTGACCGTCGTGAAGGGGGAGCTCCTGGTCATCATCGGCCGATCCGGCGGGGGGAAGTCGGTCCTCCTGAGGCACATCCTTGGCCTCCTCCGCCCAGATCGGGGGGAGGTGCGCCTCGACGGGACCGACCTCGGCCGGCTCTCGGGGCGGGCCCTGGACCGGCTGCGGGAGCGGTTCGGGGTGGTCTTCCAGGGCGGGGCCCTCTTCGACTCCCTGACGGTGTTCGACAACGTCGCCTTCCCCCTCCGCGAGAAAACCCGGCTCGACGCGGCGGCGATCGCGGCCCGGGTCGAGGAGGCCCTGGCCCAGGTGGGGCTGGCGGACATGGGGCATAAGTACCCCGCCGAGATCTCCGGCGGGATGCGGAAGCGGGTGGCGATCGCCCGGGCCCTGGTGACGGAGCCGAGGATCGTCTTCCTGGACGAGCCGACCACCGGGCTCGACCCGATCCTGGCCAACGCGATCCACCGGCTCATCCTCGACCTCCACCGGAAGTTCCGCTTCACGGCCATCATGGTGAGCCACGAGATCCCGGAGATCTTCGAGATCGCGCACCGGGTCGCCATGCTGTACGAAGGGGTCATCGTCGAGGCGGGGCCGCCGGAGGCCATCCAGCGATCCTCGAACCCGGTGGTCCAGCAGTTCGTCCGCGGGGAGATCGAGGGGCCGATCCAGGCCCGGTAGCGCGGGCGGGACCGGCCCGGAAGACAAGGAGGCCTGATGCAGCGACGAGGCGTGGAGGTCACGGTCGGGCTGTTCGTCGTGGTGGGGATCCTGGCCCTGGCCTACCTCTCCATCAAGCTCGGCCAGGTTGAGATCTTCGGCCCCCGGGGGTACGAGGTGCACGCCCTGTTCCCCTCCGTGGGGGGGCTCAAGCCCGGGGCGACGGTGGAGATCGCGGGGGTCCCGATCGGGCGGGTGGGCTCCATCATCCTGGCCGACTACCAGGCCCGGGTCACCATGTTCATCGACCTCAAGGTGGAGCTCTCGGACGACTCCATCGTCTCCATCAAGACCAAGGGGCTGATCGGGGAGAAGTTCGTCCAGATCAATCCCGGCGGCTCGGACCGGATCGTCCCCCCGGGCGGGCGGCTGCGCGAGGTCGAGGCCCCGTTGGACTTCGAGGAGCTCATCTCGAAGTTCGTCTTCGGGCAGGTCGAGGGAGGTGGCCAGAAGTGAGATGGCGCCTCGTGCCGCTGGCCACGCTCCTCGGCGTCTTGGCGCTGACCCCCGCCGCGTGGGCGGGGACGCCTACCGACCAGCTCCGCTCGGCGGTGGAGCGGGCGATCACGGTTCTCGAGGACCCCGAGCTGAAGACGCCGGCCCGGGCCGAGGAGCGGCAGGCCCGGATCAAGGCGGTGGCCGACGAGATCTTCAACTTCAAGGAGGTGGCCCGGCGGGCCCTGGGCCGCCACTGGCGCGAGCGCACCCCCGCGGAGCAGGAGGAGTTCACCGCGCTCTTCGCCGAGCTCCTGGAGCGGACCTACCTCGGCAGGATCGACCTCTACGGCGGGGAGCGGGCCCAGTATGTCTCGGAGACGATCGAGGGGGACTTCGCCACCGTCGGCACCAAGGTCCTCACCAAGGAGGGGCCCGAGGTCCCGGTGGACTACCGGATGCTGCGGAACAGCGGGCGCTGGGAGGTCTACGATGTCGTCATCGAGGGGATCAGCCTGGTCTCGAACTACCGCTCCCAGTTCAACCGGATCATCCAGGCCTCCTCGTACGAGGAGCTGGCGAAGAAGCTGAAGGCCAGGACGCTGGAGCTCGGGGCCGAGGGCAAGGAGAAGCCCAGGCCCACGGGGCCCTAGCCCGGATTATTCCGCTCTTGCACCCGGACAACGAAGAGAAACTCTCCGCGCATCGCTCGGGGGTCGGCGAGACGCCCCGCCGGGCGCTCATGCTCGCCGCGGGAGCGGGCCTCCGCCTCGCATCGGTCAGCAGCGGGGTCCCCAAGGTCCTCCTCCGCGTAGGGGAAAAGACGCTGCTCCAGCGTCACCTCGAGCACCTGACCGCCCTGGGGATTCCCGAGCTGGTCATGGTGGTCGGCTACCGGGCCGCCCTGATCCGCGAAGAGGTTGCCCGTCACAAAGGGGCGCTGCCGGTCCGCTTTCTCTACAACCCCCGCTACGAGGAGGGGCCGATCCTCTCGCTCTGGACCGCCCGCTCCGTACTGGACGGCTCGGTCCTCTTCATGGACGGAGACCTGCTCTACCCCAGATGCCTGCTCGCCTCCGTCGTGCAAGCGCCGGGTGCGACTTGCCTCCTCGTGGATCCCAGGCCGCTGGAGTCGGACGGAGAAGAGATCAAGGTCATGGCCCGGAACCGCCGTGCGCTCTACATCGGCCGCAAGTGGCCAGCTGACAGAGGCCAGGTCAGCGAGTGGGTAGGAATTGCGAAGTTCGGGGACGGGGTGTCGGAGCGTCTGGGAGCCGTGCTCGAGGAGTTCGTCCGGGCCGGACAGACCGGGTCCGACTATGAGGATGCGATGAACACCGCCCTGCGAGGCGCGAAGGCTGAAATCGTTCACGTCGGGGACCTGCCCTGGGTCGAAATCGACTTCCCTGAAGACCTTGAGCGGGCCCAAGGGCTGCTCCCGGCCATCGAGACCCTGGACCGGGAGTAGCCCCCTGGCCCGGCACCGGCTGCATCACCCGGGCTTGGCCTGCCGCGGTGTCGGCAGACTTCCCTGCCGGTCAGCAGCCCATACCGGCGTCACCGGCTTGACGGATGGCCTCACTTGGCCGGCACCCTCCCGATCCGCCGTATCCATTCCGCGAGCAGCCGTTCCCGCTCCGCCAAAGCCCAGCCGATGTCGATCTTGGGGATATACCTGGGTGGGGCATCCCGATACAGGGCAGGCACCGCGTCGGGGAACCGTGTCACATAGCCCGCGGTATCGGCCAGGAATTGGGAGAACTCCTTGGTCCCCAGCAGGTCAACGATCTTCTCGACCGTTTCCAGCTTCCTTGTGCCGGCGAGAATGGTCATACCCTGCATCCCAAAACCGATTCCGGGGGCAGGCATGCCCACGAGCAGGGGATAACCTTCCTTCAGCCTGGGTAAGACGATCTCATCGGAGGTGATGCCCAGCAGGAATTCCCCCCTGGCCACCAGGTCGGTGGGCGTGTTGCCGCCCCTGGTATAGTGGTCCACGTTCTGGTTGAGGGCCTCCAGGAATTTCCAGCCGCCTTCCTCTCCCTTGCCCCTGTTGAAGCC
>JACPHL010000004.1 GCA_016188625.1 Candidatus Rokuibacteriota bacterium
ACTACGGCCCGGTGACCCTGATCCGTGAGTAGGCGCTACGTCTCGTGGGCCAGCTCCCGTCTAAGGCTCCCGAGACGACATCGACGAAGACAACTTCAGCGGGACGACACAGAACGGAACCATCACAATCTTCTTCACCAGCAACAAGACCGGCGAATACTCGTTCACAATGAAAGAGGCGCTTCGGACTTCCTGGCTTTCCCTCGCCGGGGAAGGAGGATCCTGCTATGTCGAAACAGAGAACCCTTTGGATCTTAACGCTCCTCGGAGTTCTTCTCTCCGGTCTTGCCGCAACTCTGGAACAGGTCCAGGCCCAAGCGCCAGAAAAGCTAACCCCCGTGTCCAATCCCCCGAATCTCATGGGCACGTGGAAGGGGGAATGGGGTGGGAATATGGTCCATCCCATTGAGATCGTCGTGGACAAGCAAGAGGTGGGCACGGTGAGCGGGAAGATGTCGATCCCGGCGATCTATCGCATGGAGGGGGTCATCGGCGCGAAGCCTGACGGTAGCCTGGGGGTGAATTTAACGGTCTTCGGACCGAGCGCGTGGGAGTTCCAGCTAAAGGTGATCTCCGAGAAGAAATTAGAGGGAACGGGGCGCAGTCCACGCCATTACGGCCCCGTCGTGCTGGATCGGGAGTGACGATGCGGGCGCTCACGGCCGTCGCGCTGGCACTGATGTTTGTAGGGTGCGCCGTGGCCGCACCGGTGCATTTCCCGAGCCGGTCTGACCCCGTGACTCTCTCCGGGACTCTGTTTCGCCCCGAGGGAGACGGCCCTTTTCCTGCGCTCGTGCTCCTCCATACCTGTGCCGGGGTACAACTACATGTGTTGGAATGGGCGGAGTGGCTGAAAGCCCAGGGCTACGTCGCGCTTGTGGTCGATAGCTTCTCCCCCCGCGGCGTCGCGAGCGTGTGTGGCACCGGGGAGGTGCCCGTGTACGCGGTGGCGCGGGACGCCTACTCAGCGCTGGTCTACTTGCGCTCGCTCCCGTTTGTGGACGCGGATCGCATCGGGCTGGCGGGGTGGTCATACGGAGCGATGGCGGCGTTGCTGGGTGTCAGAGAGGCATTCGTGAAAGCGACCGCCCCGAAGGTCAGCACCTTCCGAGCCGTCATCGCCTTTTATCCCGCTTGTGAATACTTCGGTCCTGATACCACGCTTCCCGTGTTGCTCTTGCTGGGAGACGCAGACACCTGGACACCGCCCACGGTCTGCGTGCAAGTTGCTAGCCGACTCCAGGAACGAGGACAGACGGCGTTGGCAGTGGTGTACCCGGGAGCACACCACGCGTTTGACAGATCGGACCTGGGCGGTCGCACGGTCAGCGTCTTGGGGCACACCCTCCGGTACGATCCTGCGGCCACTGCGGATGCGAGGAGCCGTGTTCGCAGCTTTCTCAGCGAACATCTGAGTCGCAGACGTTGAAGTCGTGATGGAGCAAGTGAAGGGGCCAATAAGGTCCGGCCCCGCCGTCACTCCTCGGAGGGGTGGCGCTTGGGGTGCTTGGGGCGGCGGCGGTAGGCGGTCTTCGGGACCTCGACCTTCGGCGGCTTCCGCGGCATCGGCTTCCTGACCCCGGCGTCGGGGCGCCGGGGTTTCTTCCGCCGTCGCTTCCTGGCCATCAGCGGGAACGCCTGGCCAGGCGGGGCGGGTAGAGGATCGCCTCCCGGAGGGCGCCCTCGACGAGGAGCCGGGCCAGCCGGCTGTGCTGGATCTTCCCGCTCGAGGTCTTGGGGATCGTCCCCTTCCGGACCAGGAGGACCCGACCGGGCCGGAGCCCTCGGTGACGGTGGATGGCGGCGACGATCCGCCGGACCAGCGATGAGGCGGCCTCCGGCTCGAGGCGCTCGTTGCGCACCTCCGCGATGACGACCATCCGCTCGGTCCCCACCCGCGCGTTCGGCAGCCCGACCGCGGCCGCGTAGCGGACCTCGGGGAGCAGGTCCACCACCGCCTCGATCTCCTGGGGCATCACGTTCTCGCCCCGGACGATGACGAGGTCCTTCTGCCGCCCGACAATGTAGAGGTAGCCCGCTTCGTCCAGGACCCCGAGGTCGCCGGTGTGGAGCCAGCCCTCGCGGAGGACCCGGCGGGTCGCCCCCGGGTTCCGGTAGTAGCCGCGCATGACGCCCGGGCTTCGCACCACCACCTCCCCCACCTCCCCCGCCGGGAGCGGGCGGCCCTCCTTCGCGATCCGCACCTCCACCGACGGGAGCGGCCGGCCGACCGAGACCCATCCGCCGGTGGGATGGACCCGGAGCGGCTCGCCGGGCACGCCCGCCGCGACCGCGAGCGTCGCCTCGGCGAGGCCGTAGGCGGGGCAGAGGACGTGCCGGAGCCCGAAGCGCGCCTCGAAGGCCTCGACGGTCTCCCGCCGGATCGGCTCGGCCCCCGTGAAGGCGACCCGGAGCGAGCTGAGGTCGAGCCCGACGGGGTCCCGGACGTGACGGAGGACGTTCCGGTACCCGAAGTCCGGCGACGCCGTGATCGCGGCCCGATGCCGGGTGATCGCCTCGAGCCACTCGCGGGGGTTCCGGAGATCGGGCTGGAGGAGGATCAGCCGGAGCCCGCCGTAGAGCGCGCCGAAGGCGAAGCCGACCAGCCCCATGTCGTGGTAGAGCGGGAGCCAGCTCACCACGACCTCGCCGGGGCGAGGGTCGGCATGGGCCACGAAGGCCCGGAGGTTGGCGAGGACGTTGGCGTGGCTGAGCACGACGCCCTTCGGCTGGTCGGTGGAGCCGGAGGTATACTGGATGAGGGCGATGTCGTCTGGACCGGGCCGCGGGAGCGCGGGCGCGGGCGCCGGGCGCTCCAGCTCGTCGATCGCGACAGGGCGGGGGGCGACCGGGCCGTGGGCGCGCGCCGCCTCGATCCCGGGGAGGAACCAGTCGCCGGTGACGACCGCCCTGGCCTCGGCGCTCTCGAAAAGCGAGGCCAGCGCCTCGGGGCCGAGGGTCGGGTAGAGCGGGACCGGGATCGCCCCGAGGGCGAGGGTCCCGAAGAAGCCGCTGAAGAACTCCCGACAGGTCGGCAGCAGGAGGCCGACGGTGTCGCCGCGGCCGATCCCGATCCGGGCGAGGTTAGCGGCGGTCCGGAGGCTCTTCGCCCGGAGCTCGCCGTAGGTCAGGGGCTCGCCGTCGAGCTCGAAGTAGACCCCGGCGGGCTCGTCCTCGGCACGCGCCTCCAGGACCTCGAGGAGGGTACGGGCCTCGGCGACGGGCACGGCTCAGTACTCGGCGCCGGTGAAGGTCGCGAGCCCGGCGTGGCGGCCGATCTCTTTGTACATCTTCACCCCGGCCCAGGGCTCGCCGAGGATCCCGTCGTGGATCGCCCAGCTCCGGCCGCGGACCGTGCGCGCGAAGCCGGGCTGGCGGAAGGGGGTGGAGCCGTCGAGCCCGGCGGCGAGCGGACCGCCGGGCCGGAATCCCTGGTCGATCTCCTCCATCCGCTCCCGGCCGAGCAGGTACGCGCAGCCGTGGCGCTCGTAGAGGATCGCCGAGTGGTAGAAGAGCGGCTCGACGAGGAAGATCTCCCTCCCCAGGAGTCGGCACCAGGCCTCCATGGCCTCGAGGACCCGGCCCAGGAGCCGGAGGCCCCGACGGACCTGGCCGGGGGCCAGGCCGGCGGCGAGGGCGCGCGTCTCCTCCCCGAGGTTCCGGTGGATGGTCCCGAACAGGGTGTCCTGGCCGTCGTCGTCGCGGTCGATCCCGTACCGCTCGCCGGCCGGATCGGTGATCTGGACGAAGGTCAGCTCGGGGACCCCGAGGGGGCTCATCTCGACGTCCACCACCAGGAGCGGGTCGCGATCGGTGCCCGTGGCCCGCACCTCGACGCGCGCCCACCCCTGCCCCGCAGGCGCCACGACCCGCGCCACCGGCTCGCCGGCAGCGTTCCGGAGCGTCCGGCGGTCGATGGCCAGGCGCTCCCACAGCCCCTCCGGGACGAGCCGGAGGTAGAGGGCCTCCCGCACCGGCTCCGGGAGGGTGTTCAGCCCCTGGATGGAGGTGAGACCGAGCGCCTCGACGCGGACGCCCATCAGGGGGCGAGCGGCTCCCGCGCGGGCGGCCGGGGGCTCACCGGGCCGCCTCGGGGCTCGAGGCCCGCCGGCGCTCGGCCCACAGGGCCCGGGCGCGGGCGAGGTCCTCGGGGGTGTTGAGGTTCATGAACGCCAGGGCCGGCTCCTCGAAGCGCGCGATCTCGGCGTCGGTGAGGGTCACGACCCGGACCTCGGGGAAGAAGCCGGTGATCTTGAGCCGCCCGGCGCGGAGGAGCCGCTCCATCGGGTCGAGGCAGCGCTTGGCGTAGACCGCGTGCAGCGTCTGGAGCTCGCCCGCCGCCTCGGGGAGCAGGACATCGCCCTCGCCGGCCCGCTCGGCCATGTGCCGGACGAGGCCGGCGTTGAGGAACGGCATGTCGCAGGCCAC
>JACPHL010000223.1 GCA_016188625.1 Candidatus Rokuibacteriota bacterium
CACCACCTACATCGAGTCGGCCGCCGGGGTCTCGGAGGGGGGGAAGACCGGGCTCACCTCCCTGGTCACGGCCTTCTGCTTCTTCCTCGCCCTCTTCGTCGCCCCCCTGGCCGGGGTCGTCCCGCCCGAGGCGACCGCGGCCGCCCTCATCGTGGTGGGCTACCTCATGTGCGCGGTCGTCCGCGAGACCCCCTTCGGGGACCTCGAGGAGGGCTTCCCTGCCCTCTTGACCCTGGTGGTCATGCCGTTCACCTACTCCATCACCAACGGGATCGGGGCGGGGTTCGTCAGCTACTGCTTCATCAAGCTCGTCCGAGGCAAGGGGCGTGACGTCCACCCGATGATGTACCTCGCGGCGCTGGCCTTCGTGGTCTACTTCGCCCTCCCCTGGCTCCAGGAGCTCTTCGGGTTCTAGGGGACTCGGAGGGGGGGCGGACCCCACGCCGAGCTGCCTGGCCCGGCCCCGGGGGTTGTGGTAGGCTAGGACTCGCCATGATGCGCGCGATGCGGAATTCCGCGAAGTACTTCCTGGCGGTCGTCATCGTCGCCTTCATCGGGACCTCGTTCTTTCTCTGGGGGACGGGGAGCGGCCCGGGCGGGGGGGAGGCCATCGCCACGGTCAACGGGGAGGAGATCCCCCTGGCCGCCTACCAGCAGGCCTACCGGGCCTACGTGGACTACTTCCGGCAGATCTACCGGGAGCGCTTCGACGAGGAGCTGGCCCGGCGCCTGAGGCTCTCCGAGCAGGTCATCAACGACCTCATCCAGGAGCGGCTCATCCGCCAGCGTGCCCGGCGGGAGGGGATCGCCGTGAGCGACCACGATGTCCGCGAGCGGATCCAGGCCATCCCCGCCTTCCAGGAGAACGGCCGGTTCTCCCGTGACCTCTACCTCCGCCGCCTCGCCCAGGCCCGGCTCGACCCGGCCGCCTTCGAGGCCGAGGTCAGGACCGAGCTCCTGCAGCGGAAGCTGGAGACCCTGATCAAGCAAGGGGTGAAGGTCTCCGAGACCGAGGTCCGCCACTTCTGGGAGACGCGCCAGGAGCGCCTCCGGGCCGCCTACCTCCTCGTGGAGGCCGCCCCGCTCGAGAAAGGCGTCCAGGTCACCGACCCCGAGATCGAGGCGTACTACCAGGATCGCCAGGCCGAGTTCCGCCGGCCCGAGCGCCGCCGGATCGCCTACGCCCTCCTGAGCGGCAAGGACCTGCCTTCGCCGTCGGTGAGCGACGAGGAGGTGGCGGCCTACTACCGGGAGCACCCCGGCGAGTTCGAGCGGCCGAAGCGGATCCGGGTCGCCCACCTCCTCGTCAGGGTCCCCGCGGTCGGCGGGGGCGAGGTCGAGGATAAGGCCCGGGCCAAGGCGGAGGCGGCGCTCGGCCGGATCCGCGCGGGGGCCGACTTCGGCGCCGTCGCCAAGGAGGTCTCCGAGGACCCCGCCACGGCCAGGGCGGGCGGGGAGCTCGGGTGGATCGGTCCGGGCGAGCTGGTCCCGGCCTTCGAGCAGGTGGCCTTCGCGCTCAAGCCGGGGGAGGTGAGCCCGCCGGTCCGCACCCCCTTCGGCTATCACCTCATCCGGGTCCTCGAGGTTGAAGAGGCTCAAAAGACCGCTCTCAAGGGGGCGGCCGCCGGCATCCGTGCGAAGCTCCAGGCCGAGAAGCGCGCGCGCCAGCTCCGGGCCCGGGCCGAGGAGGCCGCCGAGGCCTTGCGCGGCGCCAAGGCGTTCGCGGAGGAGGCGCGACGGCTCGGGCTCGCCGTCCGCGAGGTCGGGCCGCTGGCGAAGGGTGATCCCGTCGAGGGGCTCGGGCGGGTGGCCGAGGTCGAGGAGGCCGTCTTCCAGCTGGCCGTGGGCGGGACGAGCGAGTTCCTGGAGACCCCGCAGGGGTACGCGATCGTCCGCGTCCTCGACCGGCAGGAGGCGCACACCCCGCCGCTGGCCGCGATCCGGGACGACGTGAGCGCCGCCCTCAAGCGGAAGAAGGCGGCCGAGCAGGCCCTCGAGAAGGCCCGTAGCCTCGCCCAGGCGCTCGCTCGGGGTGAGGACCCGAAGGCGCTGGCCAGGCGCGAGGGGGTCGCGGCCGGCGAGACGCCCTTCTTCTCCCGGAGCGAGCCGCTCCCCGACCGGGCGCTGGCCCAGGCGGTCGGGCGCGCGGCCTTCGGCCTGGCCGTGGGCGGGATCTCCGAGCCGGTCCAGGACGGTCCGGGGGTGTACGTCGTGAAGGTCCTGGAGCGGCAGGCGCCCGCCCCTGAAGGGTTCGCCGCGGCGCGGAAGGAGCTGACCCGGCAGCTCCTCGAGGCGAAGCGTGCCCAGGCCTGGCAGGGGTGGGTCCAGGCCCTGCGCGCCCAGGCCAAGATCACGATCAACGAGAGGCTCGCCCTGCCCTCCTCCTAGACCGGTGCGGCTCCGGAAGGCGCACGCCGAGTTCCTGGCCCTCCAGCGGGTCGTCCGGGTCGCCACAGCGGCCGGCGCGGGGACCCCGCACACCGTGCCCGTCTGCCACGTTCTGGACGGCAACCGGATCTACTTCGCCTCGGCCGACGACGCCAAGAAGGTCGTCAACCTCCGGGCCAATGCCCGGGTGGCTCTGGTCGCGGACGACTACACCGAGGCCTGGAGCGGCCTCCGTGGGGTCATGGTGGTCGGCGAGGCCCGGCTCATCACTCAGGGCCCGCGCTTCCGGCGCGTCCGCCGGCTCCTCTACGCCAAGTACCCCCAGTACGAGCCCGAGGCCGCGATCGAGGAGGGGGAGTCGGTCGTGGTCGAGATCGAGCCCAAGCGGGTCTTCGCCTGGGGCAAGGCGGACGCCTTCAACCCCACGGACAATCTCAACCCGCGCGACGCCACGGACCTCCTGGACCTCCAGAGGATCGGCGTCCCCTCGGCCGCCGCCGAGTACTACCTGGGCGACCTGGTCCTGGAGGGCGTCCTGGTGCCGGCCTTCACCCCCACGCG
>JACPHL010000224.1 GCA_016188625.1 Candidatus Rokuibacteriota bacterium
CTGACACCCCCACAGCAAGTCGTTCAGCTTCGCGAAATTGTCGTTAAGGATGTCAAGGTACTCGCTCTCGATCCGGCGCATCCACCAGGCCGATTCGAGGGGCGCCAGGCGCATCTCGGGCGGATAGGGGCTGACGAACCTGACCGTCACCTCCTTGAATCCGGCCGTCTCAAGGAGGAAGCGAGCCAGCAGCGGGTGGATCGGCTTCTGGTGGGTCGGGTCGAGGTAGAACGCCCCGCTGAAGACGGACAGGCACGCCGGGTTCGGCGTCTCGGCGACGAAGACGCCGCCCGGCCGGAGCCTGGCGTGGACGAGCTGGACCAGGGCGACCAGGCCCCGCGGCTCGAGGTGCTCGATCAGGTGAGCGCAGAAGACCCCGCCGAGGGAGCCGTCGGGCAGCGCTTGGAGGTGGGCCAGGGCGTCGGCCTCCTCGGCGGCGAGCCCCCGCGCGCGACAGGCCTCGACCATGCGGGGGTTGGTGTCCACCCCACGCGCCACAAGGCCCGCCTCCCGGCAGAGCTCGAGGAACTCGCCCCGCCCGCAGCCGAGGTCCAGGATCGGCCCCTCCGGGAACTCGCTGAGGTGCGCCCGCTGGCGCTCCTTGATCTCAGCCCGGCTCCCGCGGTGGAGGTCCTCGAAGACGAGGTGATGCTCGGCCGTGAGCTCCCCCATCCCGGCGGGGACCTGAGGCGCAGCGGGGACGGCCGCGGGGAGACGGCGGGCGGTCGCGAGGGCGTCCAGGTGCCCGGTGAGCCGGGCCACCTCGGCCTTCAGGGCCTCCACCCGGGCAAACAGCTCCCGATGGCGGCGCTCCTCTTCGGTGTGCGCGAGCGTCATCTGCTCCTGAGCCTGGTCGAGGCGGTGGGCGATCTCGCGCAGGTGGTCCCGGATCTGGGGGGCGAAGGAGTTCAGGAGCTGGACCAGGTGGGAGTTGACCCGGGCCTGCCGGGCGAGCGCGAGCCCGATGAAGGGGCGGCCGAGCCGCTGGACGACCCGCTTCAGGGCCACGAGCACCGGGCCGACGACCCGCCTGTGGGAGGTGATCGGCTCCGGCTCCTTGGGGTCCCAGATGTCGTTGAGCGTGGTCAGGTGGAAGTCCAGCTCGTCGCGGTAGCCGGGCAGGACCTCCTGGACCTCCAGCTCCATCTGGGTGATCCGGCGGATCTCCTCCTCGGAGTAGAAGCCCGAGGCCTTGCGCTGGCGGACCCGCTCCTTGATCTCCTCCATGAGCCGGGCCACGTCCACGGTCGGCTCCTCGGCCATGTCGTCCTCCCCTACTTGCCCAGGCGCCACCGGTGCGGGAGGCGGGCGACCCCGGCGTCCTTCACCCGCGACCGGATCGCGAAGGGGTAGAGCCGGCTGTGATAGTCGTAGGGCTGGCCGTCGCGGGCGTGGACGGCCACGTCGAGGAGGTACTCCCCCTCCACCAGGTCGAGTCGCTCCAGGCTCACGCTCACCTCGCCCTCGCCATCCAGCTTGGGGAGCGCCAACCCCTCGACGGCGGTATTGGTCCCGTAGCAGCACACCCCGTCCCGCCGGAAGATCCCGATCCCGAAGACCGGATCATCCACCGGCCGATGGGCCTGGTAGGTGATGGCGATGGTACAGGACTCGCCCGTGTCGTAGAGGTAGCGTTCCTGGCCCGCTCCATCGACGAGCCGGACGCCCGTGATCTCGACCTCGCGGCTCCCCCAGCGCTGCGCGGTCCCCGCGGCCGCCTGAGCCTCCGCCTGCCGGTGCGCGACGCCCAGCGTCCGGGCCTCCTCCTCGGCGACGTGGGCGAGGTAGCGGTCGATGACCTCCCGCGTCCGGCCCTGGGCCCGGAGGATCCCCCGGTCGAGCCAGACCGCCTCGTCAGAGAGCCGCTCGACGGTGCCGAGGTCGTGGGAGACGAAGCAGATGGTCTTCCCCCTCGCCTTGAACTCCTGGATCTTGCCGACGCACTTGTGCTGGAAGGCCTCGTCCCCGACCGCCAGGACCTCGTCGATCAGGAGGATCTCGGGGTCCACGGTGACGGCGATGGCGAAGCCGAGACGCATGTACATCCCCGAGGAGTAGGTCTTCACGGGGTTGTCGATGAACCCCTCCAGGCCGGCGAAGCGGACGATCTCGTCGAACCGCTCCCGGATCTCGCCCCGGGACAGCCCGAGCAGGATCCCGCTCACGAAGATGTTCTCCCGCCCCGTGAACTCGGGGTGGAAGCCCGCCCCCAGCTCGATGAGGGCCGAGACGCGGCCGTCCACCTCGACCCGGCCGGCGGTGGGCTTGAGGATCCCGCCGATGAGCTTGAGGAGGGTCGATTTGCCCGAGCCGTTCGAGCCGATGATCCCCACCATCCGGCCGCGGGGGACCTCGAGGGTGACGTCGCGGAGGGCCCACAGCTCCTCCCCGCTGAAGAGCCCGCCCCGGCCGCCCCGGACGAAGAGGTCCTTGACCGTGGTCACCTGGCGACCCCGAAAGAGGCGGAAGCGCTTGGAGACCGCCTGAAGCCTGACCGCCACCGCCTCCGCCTCCCCTGCGTGGCCCGCCACCCCCTAGACCTCCTCGGCCAGGCTGTCCCGGAGCCGGTCGAACACCCAGTAGCCGCCCACGAAGGCCCCGAGCGCGAAGAGGGCGACGACGCCGAGGTGGAGCCAGTGCGGGGGGGCGCCGAAGAAGAAGACGTTCTGGTAGCCCTGGATGAGCCCGGCCAGGGGGTTCAGGAAGTAGAGCGGCTGGAGCCAGGCGGGGACCGTCGAGACGGGGTAGAGGATCGGGGAGAGGAAGAACAGGAGGATCAGGAGGTTCCCGAGGATCTGCTCGACGTCGCGGAGGTGGACGTTCAGGGCGGACAGCGGCAGGGCCAGCCCCGCCGTGAGGACCAGCTGGAGGAGTAGGAGGAGGGGGAGGAACGCCAGGGCCGGGGTCAGGCGGATCCCGAAGGCGAGCAGGAACACGATCAGGAGCGGGAGGGAGAGGAGGAAGTTCGCCAGGTTCGAGAGGACGGAGACGAGGGGGAGGATCTCGGCCGGGAAGAAGACCCGCTTGACCAGGGCCCCGCTCCCCACGATCACCCCCACGGCGTGGCCGAGGGAGGAGGAGAACCAGAGCCACGGCAGGAGCCCGGAGAAGAGGAAGACGGCGTACCCCTCCAGGGGGACCCGGAGGTAGACGGAGAAGACCAGGACGTAGACGCCCATGAGGAGGAGGGGGTTGAGGAACGACCAGAGGAAGCCGAGGAGCGAGCCCCGATAGCGGGCCCGAAGCTCCCGGACGACCAGGGTCGCGATGAGGACGCGGTACCGGTAGAGCTCGGCCAGGTGGGCGGTCATAGCCTTCCAATTATAGACCAGGGTCCTGGGTCTTAAGTATCGAGAATTTCGAGCCGACCAGCTTGCAGAAGGCAGCAGGGCGCCTGACCTTCGGGCGACGCCCTGCCCGATCGTATGGCGTCCGATCATGGCCCGCCCGAGGCCTTCAGGTGATCCCAACCTGACGGAGCGCCCGCCGGACGGGACGGAACACTTGGTCGAAGTCAGGCAGGAGCGCGACCTCGGCGGAGAGCCGTGCCCCCCACAGCCGACGGTAGCGCGGCTCTTTCTCTCGGAGACTGCCTCGGAGGTTTTTGAGTTCCTGACCCCGAGCTTCCAGCTTGCGACCAACGGCCTCCATCACCTGCGCGAGCGCGACGTGCCCGTACTCGATCAGATGCCAGAGGTCGTAGAGGTCCCGGGGTTCGTTCCGGGCCCGGTCGAGCACAGCCAGAACTTTCTCCGCGGCGATCTCGGAGAGTGAATAGACCCTGACGCTCGCGTCTCCGGGCAGGTCCTTGTACTCGGGATAGGCGCGGAGCACCTGGTGCTCCTCGATCGGAAAAACGATCGCCTCCTGAATAGTGATATCCACCTTCACCTCCTTGCCGTGTGGGCCGCCGGGCAGGGGACCTTCGTAGCCCAGGTAGAAGGTGTGGCTGTTCGCGTGCGGATGCCGGTCCTCCCTTGCATACTTCAAGATCACCCCAGATGCCCGGTGAGCGGCCTCGAAAGGCTCGTCCAGCTCCCGGCGGACGGTTTCAAATGCCACCGGGTGCATCAGGGTAAAGTCGAGGTCCTCGGAGAAGCGGTAGTCGGGGAAATAGCACTTCTTGAGGGCGGTCCCTCCCTTGAAGATCAGGCGCTCGCGGAGCGGGCTCCTGGAGAGACCGACCAGGAACCAGGAAAGACAGTAGTCGCGCTCGAGGACCGCCTCCGGGATCCGGCGGCCGCCCGCGCGGGCCAGGCGGTTGGAGAGCAGTGAGAGGTTGCGCTGGGGTATCACCAGCTCAGGTCCACGCGACCGCGCGGAGTTCGGCCGGGCTGACGTTCAGACGCAGCCGCCATCGGCGGAGGTGCTTCCCTTCCGCCGGCACCACCGGGTCCAGGATGACGTACGTTGAGGTGAGGCGGCGCTGGAGCGCCTTGGTAGCCTTCGGGGTTCCGATCTCGTAGAGTTCCAGAAGGAAGCCCAGCCGTCGGATGACGGCCCCGACCCGGAGGCGCAGCGCATATTCTACGAGTCTCGAGATCTGGACTTTCTCTCGCTGGATCCAGAGCCCCTTGGCCACTTCGGTAAGCCCGCCGCAATACTCGGGATGTCGAAGTCCGTCGATCACCGTACGCTCGAGGTCGCTCACCCGGACCGTTTCCTGCTTCGTCACCCAGTGCGGCACAATCCCGAAAAGGTATCTCCGCTGGCAGCGAACAAATCGGAACTCGGTGCCCCCGATCGTCCGGGGCCGGACCAAACGCGACGTGCTCACATAGACCACCAGCCGGGGCTGGGTGACCATCTGGTGGATCTCCATGGCGGTGCCATGGGAGAGGTAGTACTCCTTCCCTCCGACCAGGGCTTTGGCCACCAGGAAGGGGTCCCCCATGTACTCTCGCTCCCGCCCCAGCTCGAAGGGAACCAGCACAAAAAGGCCCGGCTTGAGGCGCGCGGCTACCCCGCGATGGACCAGCTTCCGGACAAAGCTCCTGGCGGAGGCCTCGCGGAGCCCGGTGATGGTCGCTACGTCCTCGAGGGTGAACAGGGTCCTGCTGCGCTCATGGAGCGCCGTGACCAAACGTGCGGCCTTGGGTCCTAGCGTCTTCAGCACCAGTGAATCCTATTTTATTATCATTATGTGCCTTATAGGGGCACATTTTACATCAACATAGAACTTCGTTCAAGAAGATATTATATTTTTATATCAATTAGTGCCCTTATAGGACACGAATTGCAACAGAAATATAGCTGATGCGCCCGCCTATTAAGGGCTTTGCGGAGTCGGCCCCCCGGCAGGCCCCGAAACCTTTTCGCCGGCGGATCGGGGTCCCCGCCGGGCCGAAGGACCGGTGGGGTGCTCGGTTGGGGGGCAGCGCCCCCCTCCGAGTGATTACACCCGGCGGCACCAGTCGGCCAGGGTGTCGGCGAGGCTGGTCCGGAGGGGGATGGCGGGGGCCCAGCCGGTGGCGGCCCGGAGCTTCCCGGCATCGCCGAGGAGGAGGGGGAGGTCCACGGGGCGGAAGCGCGCCGGGTCCTCCCGGACCTCGATGGGGACCCTGGCCAGGCTCAGGAAGATCTCCACGACCTCCCGGATCGTCACCGCCGTCCCGGAGGCCGCGTTGTAGACCTCGCCGGGGAGTCCCTTCTCCAGGGCGAGCCAGTACGCCCGGACCATGTCCCGGACGTCGGTGAAGTCGCGCCGGGCGGCCGTGTTCCCCACGGCGAGCACGGGCGGCGCCTGGCCGGCCTCGACGGCCGCCACCTGGCGGGCGATGTCGGCCGAGACGAACCCGGGCCCCTGGCGGGGGCCGATGTGGTTGAAGGCCCTGACGGTGACGATGGGGAGCCGCTCGGCGAGGGCGTAGTAGGTCGCGTAGAGCTCCTGACAGGCCTTGGAGAGGGCGTAGGGCGAGACCGGCCGGAGGGGCGCGGTCTCGGGGATCGGCTGGGCGGCCTCGTCCACCAGGCCGTAGACCTCGGCCGAGCTGACCAGGAGGCACGGCGCCGGGAGCTCCCGGAGCGCCTCCAGGAGGTGGAACGCCGCCTCGAGGTTGACCCGGAGGACCTCGGCGCGGTTAGCCCAGGAGCTCCCCACCACGCTCAGGCCGGCCAGGTGGAAGACCCGCTCCGGCCGGACCTCGCCGAGGACCCGCGCCGCCGCCCCCGGCTCGGTGAGGTCGCAGGGGTGGAGCCGGGTCCGGGCGAGGAGGGGCGCGAGGTCGGCGGACGGCGGGCTCCCGGGCAGGACGGTCCCGTGGACCTCCGCCCCCTCGACCAGGGCCAGCTCCGCCAGGTGGCTCCCGGCGAACCCGGTCACCCCGGTGATCAGGACCCGCACGGCGGTCCCACTACACGCGCTGCCGCCAGTAGTCGAGGAGGTCCTTCAGGGTCACCTCGAAGGGGATGGTCGGCTCCCACCCGGTGACCTGCCGGAACGTCTGGCAGTCGCCGACCAGGACCGGCACGTCCGAGGGGCGGAGCCGGGCCGGGTCCGGGCGCACCTCGATCCGCGCCGAGGTCAGCCCCAGGAGCAGCTCCAGGACCTCCCGGACGGCGTAGCCCCGGCCGGAGCAGATGTTGTAGACCTCCCCGGGCTCGCCCCGCTCCAGGGCCAGCCAGTAGGCCCGCACCATGTCGCGGACATCGGTGAAGTCGCGGATCGCGTCGAGGTTGCCGACCCAGAGGATGGGCTCCCGCTGCCCCTTCTCGATCTCGGCGATCTGCCGGGCGAAGTTGGAGGTCACGAAGACCTCGCCCCGGCGCGGGCCGCTGTGGTTGAACCCGCGGGTCCGGACGATGTGGAGGCGGTAGCTCATCCAGTACTGATAGCCGAGGAGGTCCTGCCCGACCTTGGAGACCGCGTAGGGCGAGAGCGGCCGGAGGGGGTTCGTCTCCCGGATCGGCAGCTCGTCGGGGTGGACCATCCCGTACTCCTCGCTCGAGCCGGCGATGTGGATGCGGCTCCCGAGCCCGAGGTCTCGGACCGCCTCGAGCAGGTTCACCTGGCCGAGGAGGTTGTTGGCCACCGTCTCGCCTGGGATGAGCCAGGAGGTGGGGACGTAGCTCTGGGCGGCGAGGTGGAAGATCCGGTCGGGCCGGGTCTCGGCGAGGGCCCGCCGCACGGAGACGGGGTCGCGGAGGTCGCACTCCATCAGGGTGAGGCGGTCGCGGAGGTGGGCGATGTTCTCCATCCGGCTCCGCCACCGCCGGGTGCCGAAGACCTCGACGTCGCCGCGGGCCACCAGGTAGTCGGCCAGGTGGCTCCCGACGAAGCCGGTGATGCCGGTGATGAGGACGCGCATCTATATAGCTCCTTGGGCGAAGAAGGTATGGATGGCGCGCGCCACGGTCTCGACCTCCTCGGCCGTCAGCTCGGGGAAGCACGGCAGGGACAGGACCTCCCGCGAGGCGGCCCAGGCCTCCGGGCAGCCCTCCGGCCGGTACCCGAGCGCGCGGAGGGCGGTCTGGGCGGGGATCGGCTGCGGGTAGTGGCAGGCCGTCCCGATCCCCGAGGCGGCCAGGTGCTTGGCCAGCTCGTCCCGCCGGGGCGTCCGGACCGTGTACTGGTGGAAGACATGCCGCGCCGGGGGGCGGTCGCCCGGCAAGGCGAGGGGGAGCCCGGCGAGGCGGCTCCCGTACGCCCCGGCCAGCCGCCGGCGCGCCTCGACCCACCCCCGGACGTGGCGGAGCTTGACCCGGAGGATCGCGGCCTGGAGCTCGTCCAGGCGCGAGTTCCAGCCCAGCTCCACGTGGTCGTACTTCTCGGCGGCGCCGTGGTTCCGGAGCCGCCGGAGGCGCTGCGCGGTCTCGGGGTGGCGGGTCAGGACCATCCCGGCGTCCCCGTAGGCCCCGAGGCCCTTGGTGGGGTAGAAGGAGAGCGCCGCGGCGTCGCCGAACCCCCCGACCGGCCGACCCGCGTACTCCGCCCCGAAGGCCTGGGCCGCGTCCTCGACCAAAAGGAGGCCCCGGCTGGCCGCCAGCCCCGCCAGGGGATCCATGGCCGCCGGCAGGCCGAAGAGGTGGACCGCGACGATGGCCCGGGTGCGGGGGGTGAGGGCCGCCTCCACCACGCGGGGGTCGAGGTTGAGGGTGTCCGGCTCGACGTCCACGAAGACCGGCCGGGCTCCGGCCTGGAGGACGGCCGTCCCGGAGGCGATGAAGGAGAAGGCGCTCGTGAGCACCTCGTCCCCGGGGCCGACCCCGAGGGCGACCAGGGCGAGGCGCAGGGCGTCCGACCCCGAGGCCACCCCCACCGCGTGGCGGACCCTGCAGCAGGCCGCCACCTCCTGCTCGAGGGCCTCGAGCTCCGGGCCCAGGA
>JACPHL010000202.1 GCA_016188625.1 Candidatus Rokuibacteriota bacterium
AAGGCCTTCGCGGCCTACCGCGATCAGCATGGTGCCGATGCCTCTTGCTGCTCGGCGTAGCAACGGAATCCGGTCTGGCGACCTGGTCCGGCGTCACAGCCACGCATCGACTTGAGGAGGGCCGCTGTGAAGCCCGTTGACCTGAAGTCCGGCCTTACGGCCACCCTCTCCGCTTCCATCGCCTCCCTCTGCTGTCTCCTGCCGCTGGTCGTCGTCGCGCTGGGGCTGGGGAGCGGGGCCTTCATGGCCGTCACCATGCGGTACACCTCCATCTTCATCCCGGTCGGGCTCCTGGGGACCGGGCTCGGCTACTACCTCTATTTTCGGGAGCGGCGGCGCTCCGCCCGACTGGGGTGCCCGATGGGTGGCCGCCGAGCCAACCGGGCCCTTCTGGCCGCCTCCACCCTGGTCCTCGGCGTCGCCGTGGCCCTCACCGCGATGCCGGACTACACCGCCCGCCTCATCGCGTCCTTTGGCGGTCAGGTCAGCGTGGAGGAGATGGCGGGCATGGGCGCATCGAGCCCCACCGGCGCGACCGCCCCCCAGGCCAGGGGCTCCGCTTCGGTCGCAGAGGGCGGAGCCCCGGGCGCCATCGCGAGTGTCACCCTCCGGGTGGACGGGATGACCTGAGGGTCCTGACCCCTCGTGGTCGAGCGGGCCCTGGCAGGGCTCCCAGGAATAAAGAAAGCGGAGGTCAGCTTCTACGAGAGCCAGGCGCGGGTGGTCTACGACCCCGCGGCGGTCACGCTCGAGCGGATAGTGGAGGCGATCAACCGCACGGGATTCGTCGCCCGCCCGCTCCAGGGCGGTGAGGGGAAGGGCGCGCATGCACAGCCCTGAGCGCCACGCGGACGGCGTTCCCGCTCCCGTGCGACGGCCGCTCAAGGCCTATCTTCTCATCGGGCTGGCGGTGATCACCTGCCCCTGCCACCTCCCGCTCCTCCTCGCCGTCCTGGCCGGGACGGCCCTCACGGGGGCACTCAGCCAGTACGTGGGGGTGGCCTTCGTGGCCCTTACGGTCATCTTCGTGGTCTCCCTCGGCTATGGATTGAAGCTCTGGCGGCAGTCCGAACGGAGGGAACCGTGAGCCGGATCCGAAGGGGGAGGTGAGAGGAGACGTTGATGGGCCGTCCGCTGGCCTGGCTGTTCGTTGTCCTGGTCCTCCTCTGGGGGACAACCCTGGGGATCCTCTACCACTCTGTGGCGACCGGGGGATTCCCCTTCCTCTCCTGCTGCCGCCTGCCGCCTTTGACGGTCAGCGGACCTCCCGAGCGCTGAGGTGGACGGCCTGAGGGCATGCGTATCATTGGAAGGGGTTCGGGAGGCGCCGGGACCGCGTGATCCTCTGGATCGCCACCGCGGTCACGGCGTTCTTTTGGATGCTTCCCTATCTGTTTCCGACCCTGATCGGGCTGCGCGGGGGCTGAGGCCGCGGCGTCGGGGCTGAACCTCCCGCGACGAGTGGAGGGGAAGATGGGCAACTGGCAGCACTTCTTGGTGGGAGTCACGGTCCTTTTCGCTGCGGCGACCGCGGCCGCGGCGGACGTGACCGAACTCACGCTGAAGGCCGAAGGGATGACGCCAACGGGGTGCAGCGGTCCGCCCGCCGTCCAGATGACCGTTCAGGGCTTTCCCGGGGTCCACCGGGCAGACGCGAGCCTTGAGCGCGGCGAGGTCACCATCGTGTACGAGGCCGATCAGCTCGATCTGGAGAAGCTGATCGACACGGTGGAGCGGATGTGCCTCGTCACGCTTACCCGGCCCCGGGCTCGCTAAGGCCCGGGTGGGGGAGCCTCAGGGACCACCGCTCAGCACACCCCTAGACCGGTGCACCCCCCCTGGAGTGGCGCCTCGGGCCGCCGACTAAAGAATCCGCACGTCCTCCCGACCCATCTTATACTGTGTTCCAGGGCTGTGATCCGGGCGCGCCCTTAAGCCTGCGAGGAAAGGAGGACGTCATGGCGAAAGAGGTCGTCGTCTACACTCAACCCGGCTGAGCGAGCTGTGAGCGAGAGAAAGAGTTCCTTTCTCAAAAGGGGATCTCCTTCACCGCCAAGGACATCCGGGAGGACCCTGCGGCCCTGGAGGAGCTTCTGGGGCTCGGCTATCAGGCCACGCCCGTGACCGTCATCGACGGTCAGGCGGTGGTCGGCTTCGACCGGGGCCGGATCGAGCGCCTCCTGGGGCTCGCGTAACCCCGAGGGAGGAAGGGATGCCGAAGGCCTGGTGCCCCGGCTGAGGGCAGGAGATCGAGATCCCGGCCGGGATCCAAAGCGGCGAGACCTTCCACTGCCCGAACTGAGCGGGTCTCACGCTCCGGGCGAGCGAGCGGCAGGGTGTCTGGACGGTGAGCGAGGTGAAGACGGCGAGCTGCGCGGTCGGTGACGAGATCGTGATCCTGCCCGACGACGTCCAGCCGGGCGATGTCATCCAGTGCCACGGCGTCCGGCAGCGGGTCACCCATGAGTTCGGGGCCTACGCCCTGGTTCCGGCCGATCCAGGCCGGTAGCTGTGCCGCTCGGTTCATCGCATAGCCGAGTCTCCGCGAGGGGAGTGTCACGTTCGGCCTGAGGAGGGCGCGCAAGGTGACCAGAGCGTTCACGGTGAAGCCAGCCGAAGAGCTGCTGGATGCAGAATTCACGGCGAAGTGGCGGGACCGCCAGACGATCGGGACAACCTCCAGGTCGGTGCTCGAGACGATTCTCGGCCGGTTCGTCGAGCTGGGAGGTCCTGTCCCCCTCGAGGCCCTGACCCCGAACCTCGCGGATCGCGACCCCGCCGAGATCGCGGACGCGCTTCGCGAGCTTGATGAGAAGGACATGATCATGCTCCGGGACGGCCAGGTCGTGCTGGCGTACCCGTTCGCGGGGTTCACGACCCCGTTCCGGGCGGTCCTCCCCGATGGCCGCGAGCGGCCCGCGGTCTGCGCAGTGGACGCCCTGGGGATCGCGCCCATGCTGGGTCAGCCCGTGACCATCCATTCCCGGTGCCATCACTGCGGAGACCCGCTCCGGCTCGAGGTGGGTCCGACTGGCCCGATCGGTGCGAGCGAGGCGATGGTCTGGGTGGGGGAGCGGAGCCTCCTCCGGGAGAAGGCCTGCGACTCGCTCTGACGGACGATCAACTTCTTCCGGTCGGA
>JACPHL010000203.1 GCA_016188625.1 Candidatus Rokuibacteriota bacterium
CTGACTTGGGCCAGGGACATGCGCGACCCAGCCGTCGCGGGGGCCGCGCGGGGACACACCTCGCAGACCCGATCCTCACCTCCCTCCTCGCCTCACAGGCCCAGGAGCTTCGGGCAGGTTCGGCAACCCTCTGGCGCCGGGGGCAGGGGCTCGGACACCGTCCGACCCGCGCCCGCCGCGGCCATCACCGCGGCCACCACCCCGGCCGCACGCCGCGCCACGAACTGCTGACGGAAGGCCCGATAGGCCGGGGTCTCCCAGATCTCCAGCAGCTCCTGCCCGCCGAGATCCCCAAACCAGACCCGCGGGACCCGGAAGCACCGGTCATCAGAAGCCCGGGGAATCTCGGTCTGCCCGGCCAGTCCCATGTACACGCACGGCGAGACTTTGCCGTCGGACGACACGAAGAGGATCTTCAAGGGGTTGGCCTCGCAGACCGCCACCTCCTCGGGGTCAAGGGGATACGGCCGGAAGGGTAGACCGGCCACCTTCGCTCTGGCCCGGGCCTCTTCGAGGACGCGGGCGAACCCATCCCGGAGACCATCCGGGGCAAAGGCCTTGAGGGTGTCCTGGGCTGGCGTGGGCACATAGTCCAGGTTGGTGGCCACCAGCTCGTCAACCCCCAGGGATGCTGCCAGGTCCACCACCGCCGGAAGCTCAGCCATGTTCGTCTTCGTCATGAGGAAGAAGAGCTCGACCTTCGGGTGCCGGCTCCCCCTCCGGGCTCTGAGGTCCAGAAAACGACCGAGATTTGTCAAGACCCCTGACAGGTCAGAGCCGACCCGTATGGCCCCGTGCGTTGGAGGGGTCGCGCCGGCGATGGAGACCGCCAGGAGGTCGAGGTCCAGGTCGAGGAGCCGTTGACCCGCGAGCGGACCGAGCAGCGTCCCGTTCGTGGTAAAGCCCACCCGGGACCCCGCATGTTTTGCCACCCGGATCATGTCGAAGAGCCGTGGGTGCAGGAGGGGCTCTCCCCATCCTTGAAGGTGCACGAATTCCGCGTGAGGGAAGGCGCGGGCGACGCGCGAAAACAGCTCCCAGGGAAGATGCCGCGGGCGCCAGCGATCGGCCAGGACGGCCACGGGACACATCACGCAGCGGAGGTTACAACGCGAGGTGACCTCGATCTGGATGGCGTCGAACACCCGCCCTCGCGCGGGGCCGCCGCCACCCCTCAGGGCCCGGCCCAGCATGAAGATCACCCGGGAACCAAGCGATCGCGGCTGACGTGTTTCCCCTCGCGCTGGCACGGGCTTCTCCCGGCAGCCAAGTATAGATCCCGGGATCGGGGACCGGCAGTAGATTTTTCCGGGGTGATCTGCCAGACGGACAGGTGGCTAGATGGTCCGACCAACCGGCGGAGTCGCGGCCGAGCGTGAGGCGGCCAAAGACCCCTTCTTCAGGAAGGTCTACGACTCCCAGAAGATGTACGCATCCGTGGTGGTCCCCGGCCGTCGTCTCCAGTTCCCCCCCCTACAGATTCATCGCCGACTACTACTGGCCGGAAAAGAAGTAAGGGAGGCCGGCGCGGAGTCAGCCGGCGGGGCGCAGCGCGAGGAAGTTCCGGAGCAGGGCCTTGCCTTCCTGGGTGAGGATGGACTCCGGGTGGAACTGGACGCCCTCGACGGGGTAGCGGCGGTGCCGCAACCCCATGATCTCCCCGTCCTCCGCGCGGGCCGAGACCTCCAGCTCCGCGGGTAGGCCCTCCTCCAGCACCGCCAGCGAGTGGTACCGGGTGGCGGCGAACGGCGAGGGGAGCCCGCGGAACACCCCCCGGCCGTCATGATGGATCTCCGAGGTCTTCCCGTGCATCTGGCGCCGGGCCCGATCCACCCGGCCGCCGAGCGCCTGCCCGAGGGCCTGATGCCCGAGGCAGGCCCCCAGGATCGGGACGGCGGCGTGGAAGGCGCGGATCAGCGGGACGGAGATCCCGGCGGCCTCCGGGCGCCCCGGCCCCGGCGAGATCACGATCCGCTCCGGCCCGAGCCCGGCGATCTCCTCGAGCGAGACGGCGTCGTTGCGCGCCACGCGCAGCTCGGCGCCCAGCTCGCCCAGGTACTGGACCAGGTTATAGGTGAAGCTGTCGTAGTTGTCGATCACCAGGATCATGGACGCCCCGGGCCCAGGGGTGGCCCTGCTCCGCGAGGCGGAGGGCGAGGAGAAGCCCCCGGGCCTTGGAGCAGGTCTCGAGCCACTCCGCCTTCGGCTCGGAGTCCGCGACGATCCCCGCGCCGACCTGGACGGAGGCCCGGTCGCCGCGGCAGACGATGGTCCGGATGGTGATGCAGGAGTCCAGGTTCCCCGAGTAGGAGACGTAGCCGACGGCGCCGGCGTAGGGGCCGCGGCGGGCCGGCTCGAGCTCCTCGACGATCTCCATGGCGCGGATCTTGGGCGCGCCGGTGACGGTCCCCGCCGGGAAGCAGGCCTCCAGCACGTCGATGGCGTCCCGCCCCGGCGCCAGGCGGCCCCGGACGTGGCTCACCAGGTGCATGACGTGGGAGTAGCGCTCCACGCCCATGAGCTCGCTGACCTCCACCGAGCCCAGCTCCGCCACGCGCCCGACGTCGTTCCGGCCGAGATCGACCAGCATCACGTGCTCGGCGCGCTCCTTGGGGTCGGCCAAGAGCTCGGCCTCGATGCGGGCGTCCTCGGCCTCGGACATCCCGCGCGGCCGCGTCCCCGCGATCGGCCGGACCTCCACGCGCCCGTCCTCGACCCGGACCAGCACCTCCGGGGAGGAGCCGACGAAGGAGGTCCGGCCGAGCCGGAGGAAGAAGAGGTAGGGGGAGGGGTTGATGGCCCGGAGGGCCCGGTAGACGCGGAACGGGTCCGCGGAGAGCCGGGCATCCAGGCGTCGCGAGAGCACGATCTGGTAGGCGTCGCCCGCGGCGATATGCTCCTTGGCCCGCTGGACCCGCGCCATGAACGCCTCCTGATCCAGCGAGGAGGTGAACCCCTCCTCGCCGATGGCCACCTGGGGCCTGGTGGTCCACCCCGCCGGCCGGGTCAGGGGTGCCGGGGCGCGGACGGGCCGCCCCAGCCGGCCCAGGAGCATCCCGATCTTGACCGCGGCGGCGTCGTAGGCGTGGTCGAGGGAGGCGGCGTCGGTCGCCTCCACGTGGGCGTTGGCGACGGCGAAGAGGCTATGGTGGACGTTGTCGAAGACCAGGAGGTTGTCCGTGAACAGGAACACGGCCTCGGGGAGCCCGAGGTCGTCGCGGGTGCGCTGGGGGAGGCGCTCGAGATAGCGGACCGCATCGTAGGCAAGGTAGCCGACCGCCCCGCCCTGAAAGCGGGGGAGCCCCGGCACCCTGACCGGGTGGAACCGGGCGAGGACGCCCCTGAGGGCCTGGAGCGGGTTGCCCGGGGGCAGGCGCTCGGCCCGGCCGTCGGGCCCGCGCAGGGTGTTGCGCCCCCGCGCGGCTGTCAGGATCATGGACGGCTCCGCGCCCAGGAAGGAGTAGCGCGCCCACCGCTCGCCCCCCTCGACCGACTCGAGGAGGAACCCGTAGCGGCGCGGCCGGAGCCGCAGGAACGCCGACAGCGGCGTGTCCAGATCGGCCGAGAGCTCGGTGAAGACCGGGACCAGGTTCCCGTGCCGGGCCAGGGCGCCGAACTCCTCCCGGCTCGGCGACAGCGCCGGGATCCAAAGCCCGGTCGAGCTCAGGGTTCGCATGACGAGCCATTATCGCCGATGGGGTCCGGCCCGGCAAGGCGCAGGCTCGTCTCCCGGTCACGGCCCTCCGGCGGGGCGGCCGGGCCCGCCACCTGGGGTGTCGGGGGGGAGGCGCCTCAGCCGGCGCTTTTTCGAGCCCCCGGGCGGGGGTAGACTGGAGGGTATGGCGCTTACCCGGCCAAGGCCCGAGACCCTCGACGAGCCCGAGACCGCCGTCGGCCCGCCCTGGATGACCATCCTCCACAACTGCGACTGCCACACCTTCGAGGAGGTCGTCCGCCAGCTCATGAAGGCGATCGGCTGCTCGGAGGCCGAAGGGTGGGAGATCGCCTGGCGGATCCACAACACCGGCCAGGCCGTGGTCAAGGTGGGGGGTGAGGACGAGTGCGTCCGGGTCGCCGATATCCTGGCCGAGATCGGCCTGCGGGTCAGCGTGGTCCAGTCCTAGCGCCCGCTCCGCCGCCCCGTCCGGACCGCCACACTGCCGGTGGGTGACCGTGACGGCCCTGGCCTTGGATCCCTTCTCCCCTCCCCGGGGGGCCGTCCGAGGGGACGGAGCCCCCCTCCGAGTATTAGCCTAAGCGATCCGGGCGCCAGTTGAGGCCGAGGTTCACGATCCGCTGCAGGAGGGCCGCGTAGGAGACCCCGGCCAGCTCCGCGGACTCGGCGAAGTCGTCGCCGTAGGCGATCTCCGGGTTCGGGTTCGCCTCAAGGACGAAGACGTTCCCGTCGGCGTCGAGCCGGAAGTCGAGCCGGGCGTAGCCGGAGAGCTCGAGGCTGCGATAGACGCGCTTGGCCAGGGCCTGGATCCGCTCCGTCAGCCCCTCGGGCAGCTCCTTGGCCGGCCCGGAGCCGATCCCGTACTTGGCGCGGTACTTGTGGCTCCACTTGACGCGGGCGGTGGCGATCCGGTGCTCGTCCTCCGGCATCCTGGCGAAGTAGAGCTCCCAGACCGGGAAGACCTGGAGGCGCGTGTTCCCCAGGACCCCCACGTAGAGCTCGCGCCCCTCGATGTACTGCTCCACGATAGCGTCAGTCCCCACGTGCCCGTGGACGAACGCCACGCGCTCCCGGAGCCTGGCCTCGTCGTCCACGATGGAGGCCTTGGAGATCCCCAGGGAGGCCTCCTGGGAGACAGACTTGACGATGGCGGGGAAGCTCATCCGCTTCGGGAACTTGACCCGGCGGCCGACGGGGAAGACGACGAACTGGGGCGCGGGGATCCGGTGGTAGGAGAAGATCTTCTTCGACAGCCCCTTGTGCCGGCCGAGCATCAGCCCCCAGGGGTTGCAGCCGGTGTACGGCACCCGCAACAGCTCGAGGTAGGAGACCACGTTCTGGTCGTAGACGGCGACGCCGTCGAACTCCTCCAGCAGGTTGAAGGCGATGTGGGGCTTCCACTCCTCGATGGCCGTGCGGATGACGTCCAGGTCGCTCCGGACGCCCAGGGGCCGCACCTCGTGCCCCATCTCCCGGAGGGTCGTGACCACGTCGTACTCCGTCTTCCACGCCACCGTGGCCAGATCGACGTCGCCCGGATTCTCCGGCGGGACCAGGTCCTCGTGCATCAGGACCAGCACGCGGAGCTTCTTCATAGCGCCACCCGATGGCGCCCGCTGTGGAGGTAGTTCATGGTCTGCACGGTCAGGAGCACCGTGAAGTCCAGCTTCACCTGGTCCTCGGGCGAGGCCAGCCGGAGGCTCAGCTCCCGGCAGCGGTCGATCATGTCCTCGAAGACGCGGTCGATGGTGTACTGGTACTCCCCGGTCCAGCTCGCCACCTTGCGCCGGACCTCCTTGCGGATCCGGTTCAGGAAGCCGGCGGCCGTCGGGTTGCCCCGGTGCTCCGGGGCGTCGGAGAAGAGCCGCCGGAGGTCCCGGTCGTAGAACTCCGGGTACTCGAGCCCGTAGTGCTGCCGCCGCTGCCTGTAGTGCTTGCGGAGGGTCTTGCGCAGGCGGTGGAGGGGATCGATGCGCGCCCGCGAGTTGACCGGCGGCCTCCGGTCGGCGATCTCGCGCATCAGCTCGTCCATGTACTGAAGCTTCTTCAGGGCCGGCCAGCCCACGTAACGCTCCCGCCACATGGAGTCCGGGTCGAGCCAGACCGCGAAGGTCTCGGCGAAGTCCTCGTCGGGGTGGCTCTGGGCATACCAGAAGTCGAGGTGGAGGACGTAGCTCCGGCTGTAGGGCTTGGGCGTGTAGTGCTCGGGGTAGGGCAGGGACGACTTCCCGAAGAGCCGCTGCCGGCGGCGGCGGCGGGAGAGGCGGTAGGCGTGGTCGATGGCGTGCCCGGCTTCGTGCCGGATGATCCGCATGCACTCTTCGGGGTCCTCCCCCTCGGCCTCGAACATCTGGTCCCGCTCCAGCCGCGTCAGGCGCGGATGGGCCAGGTAGAACGGCAGGGCGATCCCGGAGACCTCGTCGGGGGTGAACCAGTCGTCCGAGAGCCAGACGTGCGGCCGGAAGCGGAGGTTCCGGGCCTCCAGCTCCCTGTAGAGCTGCTGGACCCGCTCCTCGAGCAGGCTCCCCTCGATCCGGAGGTCGAGGTCCGAGAGCCGGAGGTCGAGGAGCTTCTCGTCCGGCCAGCTCACCCACTCAGGCTCGGGGGGTGGGCCGGCCTCCAGCGCCTCCGAAGGCGAGGCACCGGTCTTCTCCCCTGCCGCAGTCATCCCACCCTTAGTGTAGCGCAGGGCCACCCCGGACGCCGAAGCCGAAGGGCGGCGGGGGGTCGGGGGGTTTCAGTGAAAGTCGTGCCCTGACCCCGGGGCCAGGAGGAGGTGGGAGGCGGCGGTTTCGGCGGAGTGGATGGTGTCGGCGAGGCCGACGCCGCGGTAGGCGCTCCCGGCCAGGGCGAGGCCGGGGTGGCGGGCCAGACGGGCCTCGATCCCGGCCACCAACTCAAGATGTCCCACCCGATACTGAGGCATCGCGGCCGGGTGGCGGTGGACGCGGACCAGCTCGGGGGGCCCGGTGATCCCGAGCAGGGCGGCCAGCTCGGCCCGGGCGGTGACGGCGAGCGCCTCGTCATCCAGCGCGAGCATCCCTTCCTGGAGCGCCCCGCCGAGGAAGGCGCGGAGGAGGACGTGCCCTTCGGGCGCGCGGCCGGGGTACTTCAGGCTCGAGAAGGTGCAGGCGATGATCGGGCGCCGCTCGCTCCGGGGGACCACGACGCCGAAGCCGTCGAGCGGGTGGGCGATCGCCTCCCGCCGGTAGCCGAGCGTCACGGTAGCTGACGAGGCGTAGGGGATCCCGGCGAGATCGCGCGCCAGCTCGGGGTCGAGGTCGGCCGCGATCCGGGCGGCGGCGTGCGCCTCCGTCGCCAGCATCACCCCGTCGGCCTCGAGCGTGCCGCCATCGGCGAGATGGATCCGCCACCGCGGCGGCCGGTCCGATCGTGAGAGCCCCGCGACCGGGCTCTTGAGCCTGACCGCATCCGCGAGCCGACCCGCCAGCGCCTCCACCAGCTCCCCCATCCCGCCCGCCAGGCTCGCGAAGAGGCCGTAGCGGACCCCGCTCGCCGACGCGGCCCCGGCCCGCCGTGCCGCCTCGGCCCGCAGGCCGAGGATCAGGCTCCGGTGGCGCCGCTCCAGCTCCAGGAAGCGCGGCATCGTCGCGGCCAGGCTCAGGCTCTCGGGGTCGGCGGTGTAGATCCCGGCGACCAGGGGCTGGGCGACGCGCTCGAGGGCCTCCCGCCCGAGCCTCCGCCTGACGAAGCTGGCCAGGCTCTCGTCCGCGGTCTCCCTCCCGCGCGGCAGGACCAGATCCAGGGCCATCCTGAGCTTCCCCGGCCAGGAGAAGAGCCGTGAGCGCAGAAGCGGCCCGAGCCGCGTCGGGGCGAGGAGGAGGAATCCCTCGGGGAGCGGATGGAGGCGGCCCCGGTGGACGACGAAGACCCGCCGCGAGCCCTCGCGCGTCCCGATCAGCCGCTCACCGAGGCCGAGGCGCTCGACGAGGGCGAGGCCCCAGGGCTTGTCGGTGAGGAAGGAGTCCGGCCCGGCTTCGATGAGGAAACCGCCGGCCCGCTCCGTGGCGATCGTCCCCCCGAGCCGGTCGCGCGCCTCGAGGAGCGTGAGCGAGAGCCCGAGCCCCCGCTCCCGCGCCAGCTCGGTCAGCCGATGGGCCGCGGCGAGCCCGGCGATCCCGCCGCCGATGACGATCAGCCGCGCCAGGGCCACGCTCCCTCGGTCGGGACCGGGGCGCTCACCCTCGGGCCGCCTCCCGGACGAGGTCGGCGAGCAGGGCGATGAAGGCGGGGTGGTCGTTCACCGCGGGCGCCCGGTGAAAGCCGACCCCGACCGCCCCGGCGATCGCCCGGGCCTCGACGTCGAGGTCGTAGAGGACCTCGACGTGCTCGACGACGAAGCCGACCGGCACGACGACGAGGTCCCCGGCCCCGTCGCGGGCCAGCGCCCGGATCGCCTCGCCGATGTCGGGCTCGAGCCAGGGCTCCTCAGGCCGGCCGCTCCGGCTCTGGTAGGCGACCGACCCGGCCGGCCGGCCGAGGCGCTCGGCGACCAGCCGCGCGGAGGTGGCGAGCTGAGCGACGTAGGGGGAGGCCTCGGCCATCGCCACGGGCACGCTGTGGGCGGTGAAGACCAGCCTCGCCCGCTCCCGCCGCCCGGGCGGGATGAGGGCGAGGGTCTCCTCGACCCGGGCGGCCACGGCCTCGATGAAGCGGGGGTGAGCGAACCAGGGCGGGGCGTACTCGACCTCGGGCGCCCCCGCGCCGAGCCGCGCCCGCGCCTCGGCGACCGCGGCCTGGTAGCGCTCCCAGGAGGCCTCGGTCTGGTGCGGGGCGAGGATGATCCCGAGCGCCCGCCGGACCCCGCCCTCCGCCATCCGCGCGAGCGCCTCGTTGAGGAACGGCGTCCAGTGCCGCATCCCCACATGCACCGGAAGGCTCGGCCCTTCCCGCTCCAGGACGGCCCCGAGCGCCCGGGCCTGGCGGACGGTCAGCTCGGTCAGGGGCGAGCGCCCCCCGATCGCCTCGTAGTGCCGGGCGACCGCCTCGGCCCGCCCAGGCGGGACCGGACGGCCGGCGAGGACGCGGGCCAGGAACGGGCGGATCTCCTCGGGCCGGGTCGGGCCCCCGAAGGCGATCAGGAGGACGGCGTCGAGACGCCCCCCCATCAGCGCCGGGAGAGCTCGTGGACCGCCTCCACCAGGGCGATCACGTGCTCGACCGGGGTCTCGGGGAGGACCCCGTGGCCGAGGTTGAAGATGTGCCCGAGCCGGCCCGCGGCCCGCTCCAGGATCGCCCGGGCCTGCCGCCGGATCTCGGCCGGCGGCGCCAGGAGGGCCGCCGGGTCGAGGTTCCCCTGCACCCCCACCCCGGGGCCGAGCCGGGCCCACGCCTCGCCGAGGTCCACGCGCCAGTCCAGGCCGATGACGTCCCCGCCCGCCTCGCGCATCAGCTCGAGCAGCCCCGCGGTCCCGGTGCCGAAGTGGATGACCGGCACCCCGGGCGCGAGGCCCTGGATCACCGCGCGGGTGTGCGGGAGCACGAGCTCCCGGTAGGCCGCCGGGGCCAGGCACCCGACCCAGGTGTCGAAGAGCTGGACGACCTCGACGCCCGCCGCGATCTGCCCGTTCAGGTAGCGCGCGGTGAGCCGGGCGAGCTTGTCGAGCAGGGCGTGCCAGGCCCCGGGCTCGCCGTGCATGAGGCGCTTGGCGCGGAGCCAGTCGCGCGAGCCCCCGCCCTCGATCAGGTAGGCGGCCAGGGTGAAGGGGGCGCCGGCGAAGCCGATGAGCGGGACCTTCCCGTCGAGCGCGGCCCGGGCCCGCTTCGCGGTCTCGAAGACGAAGGGGACCGCCTCCTCGGGGAGGACCTCCGGCAGGCGCGCCACGTCCTCGGCGGTCCGCACCGGGCGCTGGATCACCGGGCCGTCGCCCCGGCTGTACTCGAGCCCCACCCCCATCGGCTCGAGGACGAGGAGGATGTCGGCGAAGAGGATCGCCGCATCCACCCCGAGCCTGCCGACCGCCGTGACGGTGACCTCCGCCGCGGCGTCGGGGTCTCGGCAGAGCTCGAGGAAGCCGCGCCGCGCGCGGAGGGCGCGGTACTCCGGCAGATACCGCCCGGCCTGCCGCATGAGCCAGACCGGGGTGAACGCGGTCGGCTCGCGCCGACAGGCCTTGAGGAACGGATGCATCAGCGCCCCCTCGCCCCGCCCCGCTCGCCCGGCCGGCGGCGGGACAAGGTGAGGGTACCGGCGGCGGGGTGGGCAGTCAAGGGAAGGCCCGACCGGCCGGGGGACCTGTCCGTCCGCCCTCCGGCGGACGGCCCCCGCGGGGAGGCGGCGGCCCCGAGCGGAGCGTTAAGCGGAACGGCGCGGGTCCCCGCCGTGAGCGAGCCGGGTGGGGAAGCCGACAGGCGGGCGAAAGGCGGAGAGGAGGGGCCCCGCCCGGCGAGCCACTGGCGGGTGCGCCGTGGAGCGTGCGGAGCGAGGGGTCGAGGCCTCCCCGGGGGGCACGGCTGAGAGGGCTATAGGGGGGCACCAGCCCCCCTCCGAGTCCCCTAGGGCCGGACAGGAGGGACGCGGTCGGGGAGCTCGCGGGCGACCCGGATCTCGAAGTCCACCGGGGTCGTGCAGAAGCGGAGCGCGGTCTCGTAGGTGATCAGGCCGTCCCGGAAGAGGGTGAAGATGCACTGGTCGAAGGTCTGCATCCCGTAGACCTCCTGGCCCTGGGCGATGAACTCGGGGATCTGGCCGGCCCGGGCCGGGTCCTCGATGCAGCGCTGGATCGTCGTCGTCGTCACCATGACCTCGCAGGCGGGGATCCGGCCGACGCGATCGGCCCGGGGCATCAGCCGGAGCGAGACCACCCCCCGCAGGACCTGGGCGAGCTGGTAGCGGATCTGCCGCTCGTGGTGCGGCGGGAACTGGGCGATGATCCGGTTGACGGTCTCGGCCGCGTTCAGGGTGTGGAGCGTGGAGAGGACCAGGTGCCCGGTTTCGGCCAGGGCCAGCACGGTGGCGACGGTCTCCAGGTCCCGCATCTCGCCCACCATGATGACGTTAGGGTCGAGCCGGAAGGAGAGGCGCAAGGCCTCGGCGAAGGAGGCGGTATCCGATCCCACCTCCCGCTGGGTGATGAGGGCGCCGTGGTCCTCGAAGAGGAACTCGATGGGATCCTCGATGGTCAGGATGTGGCAGCGCCGGGAGCGGGCGATGTGGTTGATCATGGCGGCCAGGGTCGTGGACTTGCCGCTCCCGGCCGGGCCGGTGGCCAGGATGAGCCCGCGCTCCTCCAGGGCCAGGCGCTCGATCACGGGCGGGAGGTTGAGCCGGTCGAGGACCGGCGGGAGGAAGGGGATCACCCGGAAGGCGAGCCCGGTCTCCCCCTGGGCGTGGAAGACGCTGGCCCGGAAGCAACCGAGGTCGGCGTGCATGGAAGGGAAGTCCACGCCCCCGTCGCGCTCGAACCGGGCCGCCAGGGAGGGGTTGAGGAGCCGTCGCGCCGCCCGGTCGATCTCCTCGGGCTCGATGGCGGGCGTGTTGTCGAGGACCCGGAGCTCCCCGTGGACCCGGATGACCGGCGGCTTCCCGGGGCGGAGGTGGACGTCGGTGGCCCCGGCCTTCAGGCCGGCCCGGAGGATTTCATCGAGGTTCACGGCTCGCTCGGCCTCCTTGGACGAGCGCCCACCGCGTCGGGACCCGGCGGGGCGGGACGCGAGCGCCAGCGTACCACCGCGCCCCGGTGCTGACAACGACAAAACCGCTCGCCACGGCCAGAGACGAGCTATCTCATTAAAAAAAATGGTAAATCATGTCTCTGGAAGCGCCCCTACCTGAGGAGGGAGAGCCCCCGGGCGATCGCCCAGGCGAGCAGCCCGCAGACCGGGAAGGTCAGGATCCAGGCGATGACGATCTGGCGCCCCACGCCCCAGCGGACGGCCGAGAAGCGGCTGGTGCTCCCGACCCCCATGATCGAGGTGTTGATCGTGTGGGTGGTGGAGAGGGGGATCCCCAGGCGCGAGGCCAGCTCGATGGCGCTGGCTGCGGCCGTCTCGGCGGAGAAGCCCCGGACGGGGTCGAGCTTCGTGAGCCGGAGCCCCATGGTCTTCACGATCCGCCACCCGCCGATCGCGGTCCCCACCCCCATGGTGAGGCTGCAGATCAGGATGACCCAGAACGGGACCCGGAACTCGGGGAGGACGCCGCCCAGGACCAGGGTCAGGGCGAAGACCCCGATGAACTTCTGCCCGTCGTTCGAGCCGTGGCTGAAGGCCATGAAGGCCGCCGAGAAGATCTGGAGCCGGCCGAAGAGGCGGCGGATCGTGCCCGGACGACCCGCCCAGAAGATCCGGAAGATGGCGGCCGTGATGAGCAACCCCCCGAAGAAGCCGAGGAAGGTGGAGAAGCCCAGGCCGATGAGGACCTTCTGCCACCCCTCCCAGAGCAGGACCCCGGGCCCCGCCGTGGCCAGCGCCGCCCCGGAGAGCCCGGCGACGAGGGCGTGGCTCTCGCTGGTCGGGAGCCCGTAGTACCAGGCGAGGGTGCTCCAGGCCACGATGGCGAGCATCGCGGCCGCCACGGTGACCAGGTTGATGGCGCTGGCGTCCACGATCCCCTTGCCGATGGTGGCGGCGACGGCGGTCCCCGACATGGCGCCGAGGGCGTTGAGGACGCTCGCCAGGGCCACGGCCTGGTAGGGGGTGAGGACGCGCGTGGAGACCACCGTGGCGATGGCGTTGGGCGCGTCGGTCCAGCCGTTGACGAACTCGGCGGCGAGGACCAGGAGGAGGACGATCCAGAGCGGGGAGAGCAGGAAGGGCTCCATCAGCGCGCCACGGGGATCGGGTCCATCGGGAGGTGACCGGGGGAAGGCCTCGCGGGCATCGCCCGATCAGTATAGCAGCGAAGGGCCACGCCGGCGCCGAGGGGCCCGCTCAGCCGCGGAGGGGGAGCCGCCCCTTGAGCCGCCCGGGCGTCTCGCCCTCGAGCGCCCGCGGGAGCTCCCAGAACGGCACCGCCTCCCAGGGGCCCTGGTAGTGCGGGGCGCGGTACCACACCGGGTCCCGGTAGAGGTAGTAGCGGCCGCCCAGGAAGAAGACCTCGGGCTGGACGCCGGTGAGCCAGTAGATCCTGGGCTCGCCCGGCAGGAGATAGAAGCGGACCGGCGCGACCACCACCGTGGTCGGCGGGCGCTCGGGGGGCACGAGGGCGCACCCGGCGAGGAGGAGCGCCAGGCCGAGGGCGGGGCGGAGGCGCATGTTCACACCACCTCGAAGGCCGCGGCGGCCCGCCGGGCGCGCCAGAGCGGCCCCGCCGCGACCAGGAGCGAGAGGCCGGCCACGGCCGCCACCCACCCCAGCGGGCGCTCCCCCCCGAGGAGCCCGAGGAAGAACCGGTAGCCGAGCCACCCCACGAGCCCCACGTAGCCGAGGCAGAGGGCGCTGGTGAGGAGCCCGCCGGCGTTGGTGGCCAGGGCCTCGGCGTTCTCCTCCCGGAAGTTCGGCCAGAGGGTGCCCAGGGCGAGGGCCACCGAGACCACGGTCAGGGTCATCAGGAAGAGCAGGAGGCTCCACCAGACGAACCCGTGGAGCCCGACGCCGAGCCGGAGGAGCCCGACCAGGGAGAGGACCTCCATGACGCCGAAGAGGCCCAGGGTGTAGAGGGTGAACTTGGCGAGGAGCAGGTGGGCGAACGAGAGTGGGCTCGAGAAGACGACCCAGGCCATCCGCCCCTCGAGGCTGATGGCGGGGAAGACGAAGCGGAGGGCGAAGGTGGTGAGGAAGTACCCGGTGGCCACCAGGGTGAAGGCCACGAGCCGGGCCACAACCTCCTCAGCCGACTGGATCTCCCGGGTCGGGATCCGGAAGAGGAAGACCGTGTAGAGGACCAGGAGGAAGGCCAGGAAGAGGCCCCGCCCGACCTCCTGGGGGTTCCGGAGGAAGCCGAGCAGGTCCTTCTCGAGCAGGGCCCCGACCGGTCCCCGCAGGAGGACCGGGAAGACCGCCCGCCCGCGCGGCGTGGCGACCTCCCCCTCCGGGCGCGCGACCACGACCCCCTCCGCCGCCTCCCGGATCGCCCGGGTGAACAGGGCCCGGCCGGGCCAGGCCGCCAGGAGACAGGCCCCCAGCACGAGGCCGAGGGAGACGGTCAGGGCGCCGGGGAGCCGGTGGGCAAGCCCCCCGGTGGCCATCCCGAAGAGCGCGCTGGCGAAGGGGTGGCTCGGCCAGTAGGTGAACTTCGCCTCGAGGAAGTAGATGGCGGCCGGCGTCCCGTTCAGGCTCCCGGGCTGGAACAGGGCGTAGAGGTCGGCCTGGGTGGGGATGACGAAGCGGCCGAGCAGGGCCGCGGCCAGGGCCAGAAGGCCGCCGCCCACGGCGACGATCCCGGCGCGCGAGCGGAAGTGACCCAGGGCGGCCGCCGTGGCGGCCGTGATCAGGGTCCCGAGGGCGGCGGCGAAGAGGACGAAGCCGCCGAGGAGCGCGAGCCCGGCCAGGTAGAACCCGGCCCGCCGCTCCCAGACGCTCCCGAGGGCGAGCAGGGCCGGCAGGGCGAGGACCCCGAACGACCAGGAGGTGAGGAGGGCCGTCTCCACGGCGCGAAGGAGGAAGAGCGCCCGCAGGGGGAGCGGGGTTGTGAGGAGGAGCCGGTTCTCCCGGGCCCGGAAGAAGACCGCCGAGCCCGTGACCACGAAGCTCACCACCGCGAGGACGAAGACCAGGGCGAGGAAGCCCTCGAGGGCGTAGAGGGTGAGGGCCGGCGCGGCGACCGGGAACTGCAGGACCGCCCGGAAGGCCCGGACGAAGAAGAGGTACTCCCCCGTCACCACCAGGCCGAAGAGGAGGGCGAAGCCGCCGGCCACCACCAGCTTGGCGACCTCGCGCTCGCGCACGAACGCGCTGGCCGCGCGGGCGCGCCAGGCCAGGAGCCGGAGGACCAGCCTCATCCCCGTCCCGCGAAGTGGAGGTAGAGCGCCTCGAGCGAGGCGCCCGGCAGGCCCGCGATCCGGCGCAGGGTCTCGAGGTCGCCCTCCTGGACGAGGCGCCCGGCCTCGAGGAGGCCGACCCGGTGGCAGACCGACTCGGCGAAGGCCAGGGTGTGGGTGGAGAGCAGGACCGTCCCCCCGTCGCGGGCGAAGGCCAGGAGGAGCTCGCGGGTCTTGATGGCGCTCTCCGGGTCCAGGCCCACGATCGGCTCGTCGATCACCAGGACCCGGGGCTCGTGGAGCAGGCTCGCCAGGATCGTGAGCTTCTGCTTGTTCCCCCGCGAGTAGCGCTCCATGAAGCCGTCGATGACCTCGGTGATGGGGAAGAGCCCGAGCAGCCGCTCAATCCGGACCCCCCGCGCCGCCCGGGGGATCCCGTACAGCTCGCCGACCAGGTGGAGGAACTCCCGGCCCGAGAGCTTGTCGTAGACGAACGGCTCGTCGGGGACGTAGCCGAGGGCCCGCTTGGCGCGCTCGGGCTCGGCCACGAGATCGACGCCGGCGACCTCGACCCGGCCGCTGGTGGGGCGGTAGAGCCCGACGGCCATCTTGACCGTGGTGGTCTTTCCCGACCCGTTCGGCCCGATGAGGCCGTAGATCTCGCCCGCCCGGACCGCGATGGAGAGGTCGTCCACCGCGACGAGCGGGCCGAACCGCTTCGTCAGGCGGTCGAGGCGGAGGACGAGCCCGTCCCGCATCCCTCCCCCGGGGGCGCTCACGGCCGCGGTCGCAGGGCCACGTCGAGGGGGACCGGGTCGAGCCCGCCGGCCCCCCGCCTGACCAGGTAGATGAGCGGCAGGCTCACCAGGGTGATCGCCATCTTGATGACGTACTGCCCCCGGACCAGGGGGAGGACGGGCTGGACCCCGGCGAACGCCACCGTGATGAAGACGAACGAGTCCACTCCGGTCGAGACCGTGTTGGAGACGAGGACCCGGAGCCAGCGGTAGCCGCCCACCCGCTCCCGCCACCAGGCGAAGATCTCGGTGTCGATGAGCGCCGCCACCAGGTAGGCGACCAGGCTCGCGACCACGATCCTCGGGGTCTGGCCGAGGACGGAGGCGTAGGCGGCCTGCCCGCCGTAGAACTCCGGCGAGGGGAGCCAGACCGAGACCTGGGCGTAGGCGGCCAGGAGGAGGTTGGCGACGAAGGCGGTCGCCACCACCCGCCGGGCCCCGAACTTCCCCAGCCGCTCGTTGATGAGGTCGATCAGGGTGAAGGTCAGGGCGTAGATGAAGACCCCGGCGGGGACGACCACCGCGCCGAGGGCCACCACCTTCGCGGCCGTCACGTTGGCGATCAGCTCGCAGGCGATGTAGAGCCCGATCAGGAGGACCATGATTCCGCGCGGAGGGGGGCTCCGCCCCCCTCGGATGGCCCTCGGGGAGGCGGCAGCCCCTCGCTCCACACGCTCCGCGGCGCACCCGTCTGTGGCTCGCCGGGCGGGGCCCCTCCTCTTTGTCC
>JACPHL010000215.1 GCA_016188625.1 Candidatus Rokuibacteriota bacterium
CAGGCGCGGCTCGACCAGCTCACGAAGCCGCCGGGGAGCCTCGGCCGGCTCGAGGAGCTGGCGCGACGGGTCGTCGTCATGACCGGCGAGCCGATGCCCCGGCTCTCCCGGCCGGTCATCTTCACCCTCGCGGGCGACCACGGCGTGGTGGCGGAGGGGGTGAGCGCCTACCCGCAGGTCGTCACGGCCCAGATGGTGGAGAACCTCTGCCGGGGCAGCGCAGCCGTGAACGTCCTGGCCCGCCACGTGGGGGCGCAGGTCGTCGTGGCCGACCTCGGGGTCGCGGCGGAGCTCCCGGCCTACCCCGGCCTCGTCTCCCGCAAGGTCGCCCCCGGCACCGACAACATGGCCCACGGCCCGGCGATGGGCCGGGAGCAGGCCCTGCGCGCCGTCGAGGTCGGGATCGAGCTGGTGGGCGAGGCCGCCCCGGACCTCGTCGGGACCGGGGAGATGGGGATCGGCAACACCACGGCGGCGAGCGCGCTGACCGTGGCCCTGACCGGCGCCGACCCCGAGGCGGCGACCGGCCTCGGGACCGGGATCGACGAGGCGACCCGCCGCCGGAAGCTCGAGGCCATCCGTCGCGCCCTGGCGGTGAACCGCCCGGACCCGGCCGATCCGCTCGATCCCCTCGCCAAGGTCGGGGGGCTCGAGATCGCGGGGCTGGTCGGGATCGTCCTGGCGGCGGCCGCGCGAAAGGTCCCCGTGGTCGTGGACGGCTTCATCGCCACGGCCGCCGCGCTCGTGGCGGTTCGTCTCAAGGCCGAGGCCCGCGACTACCGCATCGCTTCCCACCGCTCCCCCGAGCCCGGCCATCGGCTCCTCCTCGAGACCCTCGGCCTGGCCCCGCTCCTCGACCTCGGGATGCGGCTCGGGGAAGGGACCGGGGCGGCCCTCGCCATCGGGCTGATCCAGGCGGCGCTCGGGCTCTACCGCGAGATGGCGACCTTCAAGGAGGCCGGGGTGAGCGGGCGAGAGGGCGGGCCGTGAGTCGGGTCCCCGCGCTCGTCGTCGCCGGGATCGCCTCCGGGGTGGGGAAGACCACCCTCACCCTCGGCCTGGCCGCCGCGCTCCGGCGCCGGGGGCTCCGGGTCCGGGCGGCCAAGGTCGGTCCGGACTTCATCGACCCGGGCTTCCACGAGGCGGTCACCGGCGCGCCGAGCCGCACCCTGGATGGCTGGATGCTCTCCCCCGACGCCCTCAGGCGGAGCTTCGCCCGCACCGGGGCCGGGGCGGACCTGGTCCTGGTGGAGGGGATGATGGGGCTCTTCGACGGGCTCGACGGCCGGAGCGAGGTCGGGAGCACGGCCCAGGTCGCCAAGCTCCTCGGCGCGCCCGTGGTCCTGGTCCTCGACGCCTCGGCCCTGGTCCGGAGCGCCGGGGCGATCGTCCTCGGCGCGGAGCGCTACGACCCCGATCTGGAGATCGCGGGGGTGATCTGGAACGGCGCGGGCGGCGAGCGCCACGTCCGCTGGCTCGCCGAGAGCCTCGAGGGGCGCTGCCGGGCGGCCTCGCTCGGGTGGCTCCCGCGGCAGGGAGACCTCCACCTCCCGGAGCGCCATCTCGGCCTCGTCACCGCGCGGGAGCGGCGCTTCGACCCCGGGCTCCTGGCACGGCTCGGCGAGCTGGTGGAGGCGCATGTCGATCTCGAGCGCCTGCTCGCCCTGGCCCGGAGCGGCGTGGAGGGCGAGGTCGAGCCCGCCGCTCCCCCGGAGACCCGGGCGAGGATCGGCGTCGCGCTGGACGAGGCGTTCCAGTTCTACTACCCCGAGAATCTCGAGCTGCTCCGCGAGGCCGGGGCCGAGCTGCTCTTCTGGAGCCCGCTCAAGGATCCCGACCTCCCCGACGTGGACGGCCTCTACCTCGGCGGCGGCTACCCCGAGGTCCACGCCAAAGAGCTCGCCGCCAACGACTCGATGCGGGCCGCCATCAGGGCCTTCACCCTCGGCGGCGGGCCCCTCTACGCCGAATGCGGGGGGCTCATGTACCTGGCCGAGCGCCTCGAGGACCTCGAGGGGACCCTCCACCCGATGGTCGGGCTCCTCCCGCTCACGGTCAGGATGCTCCCCCGCCGCCTCACCCTCGGCTACCGCGAGGTGATCCTCGAGGCCCCGAGCCTGCTCGGGGGGCCAGGCACACTCCTCCGCGGCCACGAGTTCCACCACTCCCACGCCGACAGCGATCTCGCGGGGATCGAGCGGGTCTACCGCGTCAGCGACCCGGGCGAGGGGAGGGTCTGGCCCGAAGGGTACCGGCTCGCCAGCGTCCTGGCGAGCTACGTCCACCTCCACTTCGGCTCGAACCCGGCCGCCGCCCGCGCGTTCGTGGCGGCCTGCGAGGCGAGGCGGCGATGAAGGGGCTGCTCCTCGCCCTGGCCCTCCTCCTGGCCGCCGGGTCGGCCGAGGCCGGGACGGTCCGGGACATGCTCGGCCGCGAGGTCAGGGTCCCGGAGCGGCCGGGGCGCGTGGTCTCGCTGGCCCCGAGCCTCACCGAGACCGTCTACGCCCTCGGCGCCGAGGCCCAGCTCGTCGGGGTCACCACCAACTGCGACTACCCGCCCGAGGCGGCGAAGAAACCCAAGGTCGGGGGGATGGTCACCCCGAGCCTCGAGGCGATCCTCACGCTACGCCCGGATCTGGTCCTGGCGACGACCGAGGGGAACCGGGAGGAGCACGTCCTGGAGCTCGAGCGGCTCGGCCTTTCGGTCTACCTGGTCCGCCCGACGAGCTTCGCCACCGTGCTGGAGAGTGTCCTCCGGGTGGGCGAGCTGCTCGGGCGGGAGGCCGAGGCCCGGAAGCTCGTCGAGGAGATGCGGCGGGAGGTCGCGGCGGTCGCGCAGGCGACCCGGCCGCGCCCCCGCCCCCGGGTCCTCTACGTCCTCTGGGGCAACCCCCTCATCGTCCCCGGCCGCGACACGATCATGACCGATCTGATCCGCCTTGCCGGCGGCGTGAGCGTGACCGGGGAGGAGGCGCTCCCCTATCCCCGCTTCAGCCTCGAGGAGGTGGTGGCCCGGAACCCCGAGATCATCGTCCTGGCCCAGCACGGTTTGAACTCGGTGGACGAGCGGCTCCAGCGCTGGCGCCACCTCAAGCTCCTCCCCGCCGTCCGGGCGGGGCGGATCTACGGGATCGACGGCAACCTCCTCCACCGCCCCGGCCCCCGGATCGTCGAGGGGCTCCGCGCCCTGGCCCGGCTCCTCCACCCCGAGGTCCTGCCGTGATCACCCTTCGGCGGACCCTCGTGGTCACGGCCGCGCTCTTCGGGGGGTTCTGCCTCGTCGCGGCGGTCGCGCTCACCCTGGGCTCCGCGGCCATCGGTCTCGGCGAGATCGCCCGCGTCCTCCGTCGCCCCTGGCAGGAGTGGGGCGACCTCGCGGCCACCGTGATCCTGGGGCTCCGGCTTCCCAGGATCCTCCTCGCGGCCATGGCCGGGGCCGGGCTGGCAGTGGCAGGGGCCGCCTTCCAGGGGCTGACCCGGAACCCGCTGGCCGACCCCGCGATCCTCGGGGTCGCGAGCGGCGCGGCCTTCGGCGTCGTCGTCGCCCAGGTCCTGGGGCTCGAGGCCCTGCCGTTCGGATTCGTTCCCCTCGCGGCCTTCGCCTTCGGCGGGGCGCTCCTGGCGGCCACGGCCGTCTACCTCATCGCCTCCGTGGGGGGCCGTCTCCCCATCCAGACCCTGCTCTTGGCCGGGGTCATCACCGGACTCTTCTTCACCTCCGCCATCACCCTGATCGTCTCGCTCCTCGACTTCGGCCGGCTCGGCGGGGTGATCCACTGGCTCCTCGGGAACCTCTCCTCGGTCGGCTACCGTGGGCTCGAGGTCATGGCGATCGCGCTCGCGATCGGGGTGGGGCTGGTCTACGCCCAGGCCCGGAGCCTGAACCTCCTCGCCCTCGGCGAGGAGTCGGCCCTCCAGCTCGGCGTGGAGGCCGAGCGGGTCAAGCGGATCATCTTTCTGGCCGCCTCCCTCCTCACCGGGGTCGTCGTGGCGTTCACCGGCCCCATCGGCTTCGTGGGGCTGATCGTCCCCCACGCGGTCCGGATGCTCTTCGGTCCCGACCACCGCCTCCTGATCCCGGCCGCGGTCCTCTCCGGCGCGGGGTTCCTGGTGCTGGCCGACGGCCTCGCCCGGACCCTGATCCGGCCGGCCGAGCTGCCGGTCGGGGTCATCACCGCCTTCTGCGGGGCGCCGTTCTTCATCTACCTCCTGCGCACCCGCCTCCACCCACGGCTATGACCGGCTCCGGGGCGCTGATCGAGGTCCGGGACCTCGCCTTCGGGTACAACGGCGCCTTCCGCCTTGAGGACGTCAGCTTCGCGCTGGCCCGCGGCGAGATCCTCGGCGTCATCGGCCCGAACAGCGCGGGGAAGACCACGCTGATCCGGCTCCTCTCCCGGGTGCTCACCCCGCAGCGGGGGGAGATCCTCATCGAGGGGGAGCCGATCGCGCGCCTTTCGAGGAGTGCCCTGGCCCGGCGGGTCGCGGTAGTCCCGCAGGAGCTCCAGCTCGCCTTTTCCTTCACGGTCCAGGAGCTGGTCCTGATGGGACGCCACCCCCACGCCCGCGGGCTCTTCTTCGAGGGGCCGCGCGATCTGACCGTGGCGCGCCACGCCATGGCGGCCGCGGGTGTCCTCGAGCTGGCCGAGCAGTCCGTGGAGACCCTCTCGGGCGGGGAGCGGCAGCGGGCGGTGATCGCCCGGGCCCTGGCCCAGGAGCCCCACCTGCTGCTCCTCGACGAGCCGACGAGCCACCTCGACCTCCGCCACCAGGGGGAGATCGTGGGGCTGCTCCGCCGGCTCAACCGCCGGGAGGGGACCACGATCCTCCTGGTCTCCCACGACCTCAACCTGGCCGCCGAGCTGGCGGATCGCCTCCTCCTCCTCGCGCGGGGGCGCCTGGTCTCGATCGGTGACCCCGTGGAGGTCCTGGACGAGGCGAGCCTCGAGGCGGTCTACGGCTGCCGGGTGCATGTGGAGAAGAGCCCGTGGAGCGGTCGGCCGGTGGTCTCGGTCCGGTGGCCTGACGGCGAAGGGGGGTGAGAGCGGGCACGACGACGGAGGATGAGGCAGCCCCGGATCCAAGGGAAGCGGGTGAGACCCAAGGTCGAATCCCGCACGGACCCGCCACTGTAAGTGGGGAGCGGCCCGCATCGATGCCACTGGAGGAGTTTCTCCGGGAAGGCGCGATGGCCGCGGCGATCCACGAGTCAGGAGACCTGTCCGGGGCCAGGAGGCACCCCTTTCGTGGAGAAGGAGGTGTGGGATGGTCGGGCGATACGGTCGGTGGGTGGTGGGGGTGGTTATGCTGGGGGCGCTGGCGGTCGAGCGGGATGCCTTCGCCCAGGAGGTCCAGCGCCTCGAGCCGGTGGTCGTCACGGCGACCCGGATCGAGGAGCCCCTCGAGCGGATCGGGGCCTCGGTCTCGGTCATCACGGAGGAGGAGATCGAGGCCCGGCAGTACCGGAGCGTGGCGGAGGCCCTCCGGAGCATCCCGGGCCTGGACGTGCAGCGGTCGGGGAGCCCCGGCCGGCTTACCACGGTCCGGATCCGCGGCGCCGGGGCCCAGCAGATCCAGGTCCTGATCGACGGGGTCCGGGTCAAGAGCACGACCAGCGGCGACTTCGACTTCGCCGACCTGACGACCGACGACATCGAGCGGATCGAGGTGGTCCGCGGCCCCCAGTCCACCCTCTACGGCGCCGACGCCATCGGCGGGGTCATCAACATCATCACCAAGAAGGGGCGGGGCCGCCCTTCGGGGTTCGCCCAGGTCGAGGCCGGGAACTTCGACACCTTCCGGGAGCGGGCAGGCGTCTCGGGGGCCGTGGGGCCCTGGGACTTCTCCCTCGGCGTCTCGCGCCTCGACTTCGGCGGGCAGTTCCGGAACGACGAGCACTCCAACACGACCGTGAACGGCCGGGTCGGGCTCGCCCTGCCGAACCGCGGCCAGCTCAGCCTGATCGGCCGCTTCACCGACGCCCACCGCGGGATCCCCTTCCGGACGGTCTTCCCCGACTTCGACCGGAACCGCGAGCAGGACGACACCCTCTTCCTCCTCTCGGGGCAGTGGCGCCAGCCCTGGACCGCCTGGTACGAGCACCAGCTCACCCTGTCCACGTTTGGGTCTGAGCTCCTCTTCCGCGACCCGCCCGACCCCGGCGAGGCCGGGCCCGGGATCGAGTCCGAGATCGACATCCGGCGCCGGGAGGTGGACTGGCTCCACCACGTCCACCTCGGGAAGCTCGACACCGTGACCCTCGGCCGCGAGCTGCGGGAGGAGGAGGGGACGATCCGGGAGGCCTTCTCCAAGTCGATCACCACCCGCGCCGCCTGGCTCCAGAACGAGCTCCGGCTCTTCGACCGGTTCTTCCTCACGGCGGGGGTCCGTCACGACGACAACTCCGCCTTCGGGGGCGAGACGACCTTCCGGGCGGCGGTCTCCTACCTCCTGAAAGAGACCGGGACCCGGCTCTCGAGCAGCGGTTCTGGCAGAACCGGATCCGGCTCGGGGCCACGTACTTCCGCAACACCTTCAAGGATCTGATCCAGGTCGTCCTGGTGGACCCCGAGACCTTCCTCTTCGCCCCGGTCAACGTGGCCCGGGCCCGGACCCAGGGGGTGGAGGTGGAGGGGAGCATCGAGCCGGTGGACCGCCTCCTCCTCCAGGTCGCCTACACCCACACCGACACCGAGGACCTCGCGACCGGCAAGCCGCTCCGGCGCTTCGCCCCGAACAAGTGGAGCCTGAGCGGTTCCTACGAGCCGCTCACCGGTCTGGTCCTCACCGCTCAGGCCTTCATCGTCTCGAGCCAGTTCGAGTCCCAGGCCCTCGGCCGCAACCCCGGCTACACGCGCGTGGACGCGGGCCTGACCTACCGGCTCCCCTGGCGGCGCTGGCCGCTCCGGGACCTCGAGCTGAGCGCCCGGGTGGAGAATCTCTTCGACGAGGAGTACGAGGAGGCGAAGGGGTTCCCGGCCCTGGGAACCCACTATGTCTTCGGCCTCCGCGGGACCTTCTGATGAAACTTCAAATCCTCGGCTCGGGCGACGCGTTCGGGAGCGGAGGCCGCTTTCAGACCTGCCTCTGCCTCTCGGGCCGTGACGGGACGCTGCTGATCGACTGCGGGGCGTCGTCGCTGATCGCGATGAGACGCGCGGGCGTCGATCCGTCCGAGGTGGGCTGGATCCTGTTGACGCACCTACACGGCGACCACTTCGGTGGTCTGCCGTTCCTGATCCTGGACGGTCAGTTCAGCCGTCGAGTCCGGCCGCTCGTCATCACCGGCCCGCCCGGGGTGCGGGAGCGGGTCGAGGCGGCCATGGAGGTGTTCTTCCCTGGTTCGACCAGCATCA
>JACPHL010000216.1 GCA_016188625.1 Candidatus Rokuibacteriota bacterium
GAGCTCCATGGTGACCTTCTTGATCCCGGCCACCTGGCAGATCCGCTCCCCCACGTCCCGGCTCCCCGTGAAGGTGATCTTCCGCACCCGCCGGTCGCGGCAGAGCGCGTCCCCGATCTCGCCGCCGGGGCCCGTGAGACACTGGATCCCCTCGGGCGGGAGCCCGGCCTCCAGGAGGATCTCGGTCAGCTTCAGGGCCGAGAGGGGGGTGTCGGTCGCCGGCTTGACGCTGACCGCGTTCCCGCCGGCCAGGGCCGGCCCCACCTTGTGGCAGACCAGGTTCAGGGGGAAGTTGAAGGGGCTGATGGCGACGACGATCCCGCAGGGGACCCGGATCGTGAAGGCGAACTTCCCCGCCCCGCCGGGCGCCCCGTCCACGGGCACCGTCTCCCCGTGGATCCGCTTGGCCTCCTCCGCCGAGCCCAGGATGGTCTCCACGGCCCGGCTCGCCTCGAGACGGCCCTCCGCGAGGATCTTCCCCTCCTCCATGCTGATGGTCCGGCCGAGCTCCTCGCTCCGGGCCCGGAGGAGGTCCGAGGCCTTGCGGAGGATCTGGTAGCGCTCGTACCCGGAGAGCTTGGCCATCGCCTTCGCCCCGCGGACCGCGCTCTCCAGGGCCCGCTCCACATCGGCGGCGTCGGCGCGGGGGACGGTGTCGATCACGCTCCCGTCATAGGGGTTCACGACCTCCAGCTTGGCGGGCTTGTCGATCCACTGGCCGGCGACGTACATACGCATGGCAGGACCTCCGTGTGTCAGGCGTTGGGGTTCAGAAGGATCATGATCCGGGCCGCGCGGGGCCGCAAGCGGCCTCCAGCACCTCGAGCATGGCTGGATGGAGCTTCCCGTTGGTGGCCAGCACCCCGGGGCCGGCCAGCGTGAAGGGGCCGCCCTGGACGTTGGTCACCACGCCGCCCGCCTCCCGGACGACGAGGCTCCCGGCCGCCAGGTCCCAGGGGCCGAGGGCCAGCTCCCAGTAGCCGTCGAACCGCCCGGCCGCGACGTAGCAGAGGTCGAGGACCGCCGAGCCGATCCGCCGGACGGCGCGGGCGCGGAGGCTGAAGGCGGCGAACTCGGAGAGGTTGGTGCGGGTGGTGGAGCGGATGGTGTAGGGGAAGCCGGTGGCCAGGAGGCTCTCGTTCAGGGCCGCCGTCTCCGAGACCCGGATCGGCTCGCCGTTGAGGGAGGCCCCGCCCCCGCGCTCGGCGACGAAGAGCTCCTCCAGGTTGGGGTCGTAGGCGACCCCGAGGACGATCTCGCCGGCGGCCTCGAGGGCGATGGCGACGCAGAACATCGGCAGCCCGTGGGCGTAGTTGGTGGTCCCGTCCAGGGGGTCGATGATCCACCGGTACTCGGAGGGCCCGCCCTGCACCCCGCCCTCCTCGGCCAGGATCCCGTGGTCGGGGTAGGCCTCGCAGAGGATCTCGACGATCGCGCGCTCCGCGCGCCGGTCCATCTCGGTGACGAGGTTGATGGCGCTCGCCCCCTTGTAGCTGATCCGGCGTACCCCGCCCAGCTCCTGGCGGAGGAGCTTGCCCGCGGTGCGGGCGGCCTCGATGGCGATCGTCGCGAAGGCGGTCACGCGTTCTACCTTAGCACAGGCGGGGGCGCGCGTCGAATGTCGCCACGCCTTGACGGATTCCCCGAGAGGATGGTATACGGGGGACGTGGGCACCAAGCCGAAGCACGACGAGCGACCGATCCTCATCGTCACCGGGAGCATCGGGCGCGGGTTCGGACCGGGCGGGTGGGGCTTCGTGATCTGCTATCCGTCCGGGCAGGAGGTCGAGGCCGCGGGCGCGGAGCCGGAGACGACCGGTCATCGCATGGCGCTCACCGCGGTGATCCGCGCCCTCGAGCGGCTCGATCCCAAGGAGCGCCTGGCGGTCCGGGTCGTGAGCGCGAGCCCGTACGTCGTGGACGGGGCCCTGGGGAAGGTCGAGCGCAAGGCGAACGAGGACCTCTGGGCGGAGCTCGATGAGCGGGCCAAGGGGCGGAGCATCGCCTGGGAGTGGGAGCCCGAGCAGACCATGTACTACCAGGAGCGGGCGGTGGAGCTGGCGACCGAGGTCGTGAAGCGGCTCAAGGGGTGAGGGGCGTGCGGATCGCGGTGGTGGGGAGCGGCGGGATCGGCGGGTACTTCGGGGGATGCCTGGCCAGGGCCGGGGAGGCGGTGACCTTCCTCGCCCGGGGGGAGCACCTCCGCGCCATCCAGGCCCGGGGTCTCGCGGTGAAGAGCCCCCACGGGGACTTCACGGTCGAGGCCCCCGCCACCGACGACCCCCGCGCCGTCGGGCCGGTGGACCTGGTGCTCTTCTCGGTGAAGTCGTACGACACCGAGGCCGCGGCCGGGGCGATCCGCCCCCTCCTGGGGCCCGAGACCGCCGTGCTCACCCTCCAGAACGGGGTGGACAACGAGGAGCGGCTCGGCCGCCTCCTCGGGACCGAGCGGATCCTCGGGGGCGCGGCCTTCATCATGTCCGTCATCGAGGCCCCGGGCGTGATCGCCCACACCTTCGGGGGCCGGATCATCTTCGGGGAGCTCGACGGCTCGGAGACCCCCCGCGCCCGGCGGATCCTGGAGCGGTTTGCCGCGGCCGGGATCCGGGCCGAGCTCTCGACGGCGATCGGGAGGGTGCTCTGGGAGAAGTATCTCCTCATCGCCGCGGTGGCGGGGATGACGGCCCTGAGCCGGCGGCCCATCGGGGAGATCCGCGCCTGCCCCGAGGCCCGCCGGATGTGCCGGGGGATCCTCGAGGAGCTGGCCGCCCTCGCCAAGGGGAGCGGGGTCGCCCTCGACCCCGACGCGGTGGACCGCACCCTGGGCGCCATCGACCGCCTCGCCCCCGGCATGTACTCTTCCCTCTACCACGACCTTACCCACGGCAAGCGTCTCGAGCTGGAGGCGCTGCACGGCCACGCGGTCCGGCTCGGCGAGCGCCTCCGGATCCCTACCCCCATGACCTTCGCGGTCTACGCCGCGCTCCGGCCCCACGCGGTGGCCATCGAGTCCGGTCCGCAACCCCACGGGTAGGGTCGGGGGGGGAGGCAGGCCCCGAAGCCTTTCGCCAGCGGCCAAGCCGGACTGGCGAAAGGTGGGCTTTGCCCAGGGCCGTCGGAAGGGGGGCGGAGCCCCCCTCCGAGGTTATAATCTTGGTATGCCCCTCCGGATCCTCGTCGGCTATCTCCGTCGCCAGCGCCCCCGCTACCTCGTCGGCCTCACCCTCCTCCTCCTGAGCAACGCCTTCGCCCTGGCGATCCCCTGGATCCTGATGGGCGCCATCGAGGCGATCAGGACCGGCACCACCGTGGCCGCCCTGACCGGATCGGCCCTCGCGATCGTCCTCCTGGCCTCGCTCCAGGGCCTGACCCGCGCCTGGTCCCGCTTCGCCCTCCTCGGGGCCAGCCAGCGGGTGGAGGCCCGGATCCGCGACGACCTCTTCGCCCGGCTCCTCCGCCTCCCCCCGGCGTTCTACCAGACCCAGCGCACCGGGGACCTCATGTCGCGCGCCACCAACGACCTCCAGGCCGTGGCCATGCTCATCGGCTTCGGCTTCCTCTCGCTGGCGAACACCGCCATCATCTACCTCGGCACCCTGGGGGCTATGCTCCGGATCGACCCCTGGCTCACCCTCTACGCCCTCGCCCCGTACCCGGCCCTCATCGCCCTGGCCAAGCGCCTGAACGGCCGCCTCCACGCCGAGACCCTCGCGGTCCAGGAGCAGCTCTCCGAGCTGTCGGCCAAGGTCCAGGAGAACCTCACGGGGGCGGCGGTGGTCCGGGCCTACGCCATGGAGCCCCGGGAGGTCGGCGCCTTCGCCCGGCTGAACGCCGAGTACCTCCGCCGGAGCCTCCGCGCCCTCCGGACCCAGGGGGCCTTCTCGCCCCTCATGGGGATCATGGGCGGGGTCGGGACCCTGACCGTGCTCTGGCTCGGGGGGAAGGCGGTCGTGGACGGGCGGATCACCCTGGGGGCCCTGGTGGCCTTCTCGAGCTACCTCGCCTTCCTCACCTGGCCGACGATCGCCCTCGGCTGGGTCCTCTCCATCGTCCGGCGCGGCCTCACCGCCATGGAGCGGGTCGTCGAGGTCCTCACGGTCGAGCCGGCCGTCGCCGACGGGCCGGAGGCCCGGGGGCCGGTGGCGATCCAGGGGGCGATCGAGTTCCGCGACCTGAGCTTCGCCTACGACGGTCGGGACCCGGCCCTCCGGGGGATCTCGCTCGCGATCCCCGCCGGCGCCTGCGTCGCGGTCGTCGGCCCCACCGGGGCGGGGAAGACCACCCTGGCCGCCCTGATCCCCCGACTCTGGGACCCGCCGCGCGGCCGGCTCTTCATCGACGGGCGCGAGATCCACACGATCCCGCTCGCGGACCTCCGGCGGGCCATCGGGTACGTCCCCCAGGAGACCTTCCTCTTCTCCCGCCCCCTCGCCGAGAACCTGGCCCTCGGCGGCGGCGACGGCCGGCTCGGCTGGGCGGCGAGGGTCGCCGGGCTCGCCGACGAGGTCGCGGCGTTCCCCGAGGGGTGGGGGACCGTGGTCGGCGAGCGGGGGCTGACCCTCTCCGGCGGCCAGCGCCAGCGGGCCGCCCTGGCGCGCGCCCTCCTGGTGGATCCCCGGATCCTCATCCTCGACGACCCCTTCTCGAGCGTGGACGCCGAGAAGGAGGCCGAGATCCTCGCCGGGCTCCGGGAGGTCCGGCGCGGCCGGACCACCCTCCTCATCTCCCACCGCCTCCGGGCCGCGCGCGAGGCCGATCGGATCATCGTCCTCGACGGGGGGGAGATCGTGGAGGAGGGGACCCACGACGAGCTGCTCGCCCGGGAGGGGGTGTACGCGCGGCTCTGGCGGCGGCAGCGGCTCGAGGAGACCCTGGAGCGCTTCGGCGGCACCCCCGTCCCCGCGGGAGGGTCGCCGGGGGGGAGCGGGCCGTGAGCCACGATCTCGGGCTCCACGACGAGGAGGTGGTGGGGCGGGCCTACGACCGCCGCCTCATGATCCGGCTCGCCGGCTACACCCGCCCGTACCGCGGGGTCCTGCTCCTGTCGGCCTGCCTCTTCCCCGCCATCGCGGTGGTCGAGCTACTCCAGCCGTACCTGGTGAAGGTCGCCATCGACGACCACATCCTCCAGGGCGACTGGCCCGGCCTCACCCGCATCGCCGCCGTCTTCCTGGCCACCCTCGTGGCCCAGTACCTGCTCCGCTACTGGCAGGTCTACC
>JACPHL010000225.1 GCA_016188625.1 Candidatus Rokuibacteriota bacterium
GCGCTGTGGGGGGAGCGGGTGTACGACGAGGCGGGGCAGCTCCTCACCGGGAGCCTGATGGATTACCTGCTCCCGACGGCGATGGAGGTGCCGGCGGTCAGGACGGTGCATCTGGAGTCGCCCTCGCTGCGGAACCCCTTGGGGGTGAAGGGGCTGGGGGAGGGGGGGGCGATCGGGCCGCCGGCGGCGGTGGCCAACGCGGTGGAGGACGCCCTGGCGCCCTTCGGGGTGAAGGTGACGCGGACCCCGCTCCACCCGGCGCGGGTGCGGGCGCTGATCCGGGCGGGGCAGCAGGTCCTGGCATGAAGCCGGCCCCCTTCGCCTACGCGGCGCCCCGCTCGGTGGAGGAGGTCGTGGCCCTCCTCGCCGAGCACGGGGACCAGGCCAAGCTCCTGGCCGGGGGGCAGAGCCTGGTCCCGATGCTCAACTTCCGGCTGGCGCGCCCCGAGGTCCTGATCGACCTCAACCGGGTGCCGGGGCTCGACGGGATCCGGCTCGACGGCGGTCTGCTCCGCATCGGCGCCATGACCCGCCAGTCCACCCTCGAGCGGCACGCCGAGGTCCTCGCCCGCTGCCCGCTCCTCCCCGCGGCCCTCCATTTCATCGGCCACCCGCCGATCCGCCACCGCGGCACCGTCGGCGGCAGCCTCGCCCACGCCGACCCGGCCGCCGAGCTCCCCGCCGTCCTGGCCTGCCTGGGCGGCGAGGTGGTGGCGCAGAGCCGCCGGGGGGAGCGGGTGATCCCGGCGGCGGAGCTGTTCGTGGGCCTCATGACCACCGCGCTCCAGCCCGACGAGGTGATGACCGAGGTCCGGATGCGCCTGCCCGCTCCCGGCGCCGGGTGGGCGGTCCTGGAGGTCGCGCGCCGCCACGGCGACTTCGCCCTGGTGGGGGTCGTGGCGCTCCTCGAGCTGGGGGGCGAGGGGGCGATCCGCGAGGCCCGCCTCGCCCTCTTCAGCGTCGGCCCGACTCCCGTGCGCGCGCGGGCGGCGGAGGAGGCCCTGGCGGGGCGCCGGCCGACCGCCGAGGAGTTCCAACGCGCCGCGGCCCTGGTGGAGGAGGCCCTCGACCCCGACTCGGACCTCCACGCCTCGGCCGAGTACCGCCGGGAGGTCGGGGGGGTCCTCGCCCGCCGGGCGCTGACGCAGGCGCTCGCGAGGATCCCGGGGAGGGAGGCGCGATGAGTCAGCGGCCCGAGCGGATGCACCGGGTGCGGCTTCGGGTGAACGGCCAGGCGCGGGAGGGGGTGGTGGAGGCCCGGAAGAGCCTGGCGGACTTCCTGCGGGAGGACCTCGATCTGACGGGGACGCATCTCGGATGCGAGCACGGGGTGTGCGGGGCGTGCACGGTCTGGCTGGACGGGGCGCCGGTCCGGAGCTGTCTGCTCCTGGCGGTGCAGGCGGACGGGGCGGAGGTGATGACGGTGGAGGGGCTGGCGCCGGCGGGAGGGCTGCACCCCCTGCAGGAGGCGTTCTGGGAGCACCACGGGCTCCAGTGCGGGTTCTGCACGCCCGGGATCCTGCTGAGCGCGTACGCCTTCCTGCGGGAGCACCCGGCGCCGACGGAGGGGGAGATCCGCGAGATGCTGGCGGGGCATCTCTGCCGGTGCACCGGGTACGAGCACATCGTGGAGGCGATTCGGGCGGCGGCGGAGGCCGGGGCGGGGGCGGTGCCCCCCGGCTCGGCGTGAGCGGTCGTCTCGAACGAAGGCAAGGGGTTCCTCAACGCGTCGTCAGAGAAGGAGAAGCAGGATGAAGCGGTCGAGCATCGTCAGCTGGGGCATCGTCGGCGCGCTCCTGCTCGCGGTCGGGGTGTGGGGCCTCGCCCCCGCGCCCGCCGACGCGCAGGCCAAGAAGAAGCTTCGCGTGGTCTCGATCTTCCAGACCCCCATCGAGGAGCCGTGGGACGGGGCGATCCACCAGGCCCTCCTCAAGGCCCAGAAGGAGCTCGGCTTCGAGTACGAGTGGACGGAGAAGGTCTCGGGCGCCGACTTCGAGCGGGTCGTCCGGGAGTACGCGGAGAAGAAGTACGACCTGATCATGGGGGACGCCTTCGGCCAGGAGCAGGCGGCCCGCCGGGTCGCCAAGGCCTACCCCAAGATCAAGTTCCTCTTCGGCTCCGGCCTCGGCCCGGCCCGGCCCAACTTCGGGGTCTTCGACAACTGGATCCATGAGCCCGCCTACCTCTGCGGCATGATCGCCGGCAAGCTGACCAAGACCAACGTCCTCGGGGTGGTGGGCGGCCATCCGGTCCCCGAGGTCAACCGGCTGATCAACGCCTTCAAGGCCGGAGCCCTCGAGGTCAACCCCAAGGTCAAGCTGAAGGTGGCCTTCATCGGGAGCTGGTTCGACCCGCCCAAGACCAAGGAGGCCGCCCTGGCCCAGATCGAGGCCGGCGCCGACCTCCTCTACGCCGAGCGCTACGGGGTGATCGACGCGGCCAAGGATCGGGGGAAGCTCGCCTTCGGGAACCTCCTGGATCAGCATGACCTCGCCCCCGACACGGTCATCACCGGGCCGGTCTGGGACATGCACCCCCTGGTGAAGTTCGCCGTCGAGTCGGTCCGCCGGGGGACCTTCGTGGCCATGGACTACGCCGAGTGGACCATGATGCAGAAGGGCGGGGCCAAGCTCGCGCCGTTCTACGGCTGGGACAAGAAGCTCCCCAAGGAGATCATCGAGATGGTGAAGAAGCGCGAGCAGGAGATCCTGGCCGGGCTCTTCCGGGTCCCCGTGGACGAGAGCACGCCCAAGTCGGATTAACTTCGGAGGGGGGTTACACCCCCCTTCCGAACCTCCCCCCGAGGTTGCGCGGGCGAAGCCCGCGCTCGAGCGCACCAACCAGTCCGTGAGCCGAGGGGGGCAGGGGAGGGGGGCGCTGCCCCCACCCGATGACCCGCAACCGGGGGCGGCTCACCGGGCGGGATCCGGTGGGTCGCTCCCGTTTCCGGGGGACGCCATGACCGGCCCGCCCGCGGTCCGGATGCGCGGGGTCCGAAAGCGCTTCCTGGACGTGGTCGCCAACGACGGGATCGACTTCGATCTCCACCCCGGGGAGGTCTGCGCGCTCCTCGGGGAGAACGGCGCGGGCAAGACCACCCTGATGAACATCCTCTTCGGGCTCCTGCCGCCCGATGCGGGGACCCTCGAGGTCTGGGGCGAGCCGGTCACCCTCCGCTCCCCCCGGGAGGCGATCGCCCGCGGCATCGGGATGGTGCACCAGCACTTCACCCTGGTCCCGCCCCACACGGTCCTGGAGAACATCGTCGTGGGCACGCTCGAGGTCGATCCGGACGCCCCGGTCTGGCAGCTCTCCGTGGGGGAGCAGCAGCGGGTGGAGATCGTCAAGGCCCTCTACCGCGGCGCCCGCATCCTCATCCTGGACGAGCCCACCGCGGTCCTGACCCCGCCCGAGGCGCGCGGCCTCTTCAAGGCCCTCCGCTCCCTGGCCGCCGAGGGGCGCGCCGTGGTCTTCATCTCCCACAAGCTCCGGGAGGTCATGGAGGTGACCGACCGGGTCGTGGTCCTGCGCGGGGGCCGGGTGGTGGCGACCCGGCAGACCGCCGCCACGGACCCGCAGGAGCTGGCCCGCCTGATGGTGGGCCGCGAGGTCCACACCCCGGTCCGCCGGCCCCGACCGGCCGCCGGGGCGCCGGTCCTGGAGGTGGAGGAGCTGGTGGTGGACAACGACCGCGGCCTCACCGCGGTGGAGCGGGTCTCCTTCGCCGTGCACGCCGGCGAGATCTTCGGCCTGGCCGGCGTCTCCGGCAACGGCCAGGGGGAGCTGGCGGAGGCGATCTTCGGGCTCCGCCGAGCCCGGCGGGGGCGGATCCGGGTCGGGGACGCCGCGCTGACCAACCGGCCGGCCGCGGAGGTGGTCGCCCGGCGGGTCGCGCGGATTCCCGAGGACCGGATCGGGGTCGGCCTGCTCATGGAGCTGTCGCTGGCCGAGAACCTCATCCTCGAGACCTACCGGGATCCCCGCTTCCGTCGAGGGCCGTTCTTCCTCGCCTCCGCGGTCGCCGGGTTCGCCGACCGGTTGCTCGCCGACTACCGGGTGCGGGCGCCCCACCGGGCGGTTCCCGCCAAGACCCTCTCGGGCGGCAACCTCCAGAAGCTCCTCCTGGCCCGGGCGCTCGCCCGGGAGCCGGTCTTACTTGTCGCCCACCAGCCGACCCGGGGGCTCGACGTGGCGGCGACCGAGGAGGTGCACGCCCGCCTCCTCGAGCTCCGGGAGCGGGGCGTCGCCGTCCTCCTCATCTCGGAAGACCTCGACGAGATCCTGGCCCTGAGCGACCGGATCGGGGTCCTCTACGAGGGGCGGCTGATGGGGGTGGTCCCGGCGGAGGAGGCCCGGGTCGAGGAGCTCGGCCTCCTGATGGCCGGCGTCGGGCCGGAGGGGCCCCGGGCGTGATCGCCCTCCGGCTCGAGCGTCGTCACCCCCTCCCCCTCTGGCAGCAGGCGATCCTGCCGCTCCTCTCGGTCCTGGCGGCCCTCGGCCTCTGCGGCCTCCTGGTCCTCTGGGCGGGGGCCGATCTCGTCCGGGCTTACGCGGCCCTGTTCGTCGGCGCCCTGGGGAGCCGCTTCGCCGTCCTCGAGACGTTCGTCAAGAGCGCGCCCCTGATCCTGACCGGCCTCGCCGTGGCCCTGGCCTTCCGCGCCAAGTTCTGGAACATCGGCGCCGAGGGGCAGCTCTACGCCGGGGCCACGGCCGCCACCTGGTTCGGCCTGACCTTCACCGAGACCCCGGCCTGGCTCCTCCTCCCTCTCCTCCTCCTCGGCAGCTTCGCGGCCGGGGGCGCGTGGGCCCTCATCCCGGGGCTCCTCAAGGCCCGTCTGAAGGTGGACGATGTCGTGACCACCCTCCTGATGAACTACATCATGCTCTACCTGGTCTCGGCGCTGGTGGACGGCCCCTGGCGCGAGCCGGTGAGCCAGTGGCCGCAGTCCCCGGAGATCGTGGAGGCGGCGCAGCTCCCGATCCTGCTCGAGCGCTCCCGGTTCCACCTCGGCATCCCCCTCGCTTTCTTCTGCGCCGGGCTGGTCTGGCTCCTCCTGGCCCGCACCCCGCTCGGCTACGCCATCAAGGCGGTCGGGGTGAACCCGCGGGCGGCGGAGTTCGGGGGGATCCGCACCGCGCGGGTGATCGCCGTGACCGCCCTCCTCTCGGGTGGGCTGGCCGGCCTGGCCGGGGCCGGGGAGCTGGCGGGGATCCAGTTCCACCTGATGGAGGCCATCTCGCCGGGGTACGGCTACTCCGGGATCGTCGTCGCCATGCTGGGCGGGCTCCACCCCCTCGGGGTCGTCCTCGCCGCCTTCTTCTTCGGCGTCGTCAACAACGGGGCCCAGCACATGAGCCGGGTGACCGGGGTCCCGACCTACCTCGTGGAGGTGATGCAGGGGGTGACGCTCCTGGCGATGCTGGCGGCCCTCCTCCTCCTCGGCAGCTTCGCGGCCGGGGGCGCGTGGGCCCTCATCCCGGGGCTCCTCAAGGCCCGTCTGAAGGTGGGTAATGCCGATGCGGCACGCGCGCTCTCGACCCTCGGCTCACGGATGGCTGGTCCTCCGGGAGGCATCGACCCCTCGCTCCACACGCTCCACGGCGCACCCGTCTCGGGCTCGCCGGGCGGGGATGCCCCTCCGGACTCGCCCTGACGCTGCCTTTTACTTGCGGTCCGGTTTCCCCTTCCCGGCTCGCTCACGACGGGGACCCGCGCCGCTCCGCTTAACGTTCCGCTCGGGGCCGACGCCTCCCGTTCGGGGGCCAGTCCCCCTCCGAGTCCGCTAGGGTGGAGATCCTGTCGGTCGCCTTCTTCATCGGCCTCCTGGCGGCGATGCTCCGGATGGCCACCCCGCTGCTCTTCGCCACCATGGGGGAGCTCTTGACCGAGCGGGCCGGCGTCCTGAACCTGGGGATCGAGGGGACCATGCTCCTGGGCGCCATGGCCGGCTACCTGGTGGCCTACAAGACCGGGAGCCTCTGGCTCGGCCTCGGCGGGGCCCTCCTGACCGGGGCACTCCTCGGGCTCCTCATGGCGTTCATGGCCGTCACCCTCGGGGTGAGCCAGCACGTCAGCGGCCTCGGGATCACCCTCCTGGCCACGGGGCTCTCGCTCTACATCTACCGGATGGTCATCGGCTCGCCCAGCGTCCCGCCGAGCATCCGCCCCTTCCAGATCCTCACGATCCCCGTGCTGGCCCAGCTCCCCGTCATCGGGCCCATCCTCTTCCGGCAGTACCTCCTGGTCTGGGTCGCCCTCGCCCTCGTCCCCCTGATCTGGCTCCTCCTCTTCCGGACCGCCCTCGGGCTCAAGATCCGCACCGTGGGGGAGAACCCTAAGGCGGCCGAGGTCGCCGGGGTGAGCGTCTACGGGATCCGCTACCTCTGCCTGATCGTCGGCGGCGCCCTGATGGCGCTCGGCGGGGCGTTCCTCTCCATGGCGCATTTCAACATGTTCCTCTTCGGGATGGTGGCGGGGCGGGGGTGGATCTCCATCGCCCTCGTCGTGTTCGGGAACTGGCGGCCGGGGAAGTGCCTGGCCGGCGCCCTGTTCTTCGGCGGGCTCGACGCCCTCCAGCTCCGGCTCCAGGCGGTGGGGTTCCAGGCCCTCCCCTACCAGTTCTTCCTCGTCCTGCCCTATATTCTGACCATCGTGGCCCTGGTGAGCGTCTCCCGCCGGGCGGCCTACCCCGGTTCCTTGCTCCTCCCTTACAAACGAGGCGAGGCATGAAGGCCTCGGAGGGGGGCTCCGCCCCCCTTCCGAACCTCCCCCCGGGGGTTGCGCCGGCAGAGCCGGCGCTCGGAGGGCTGGAGACCAGTTCGGGAACACGGAGTGCTTCATGACCTTGGTTGATCGCGCCAATCAGGTGGCCCTCGCGCGGCTCCTGGCTGCCGAGCCGGTCCTGGTGAACGTGCGCCCGGCGCGGGAGGTCCTGCCGGGGCTGGCCGAGCGCCGGCTCTACCATGCCGGGCCGCCGGTCCCCTGGGAGCGGATGTGCGGTCCGATGCGGGGAGCGGTGATCGGGGCCCTCGTCTACGAAGGGTGGGCCAAGGACCACGGCGACGCCGAGGCCCTCGCCGGCGCCGGCGGGATCGCCTACGCCCCCTGCCACCACGTCGGGGCGGTCGGGCCGATGGCGGGGATCATCTCCCCCTCCATGGACGTCTTCGTCGTCGAGAACCGCGCCCACGGCAACCGTGCTTATGCGACCCTCAACGAGGGGCTGGGGCGCGCGCTCCGTTACGGCGCCAACGACGAGACGGTGATCCGGCGCCTCGTCTGGATGCGGGAGGTCCTGGCCCCGGCCCTCCGGGTGGCCCTCGGGCGGCTCGAGGAGGGGATCGATCTCCGCGCCCTGATCGCCCAGGCCCTCCAGATGGGCGACGAGGTCCACAACCGAAACCGCGCCGGGACCTCCCTCTTCTTCCGGGCCATCGCCCGGCCGATGCTCCAGTCCGGGTTCCCGACGGAGAAGGTGGCGGAGGTCTTCGACTTCATCGCCGGCAACGACCACTTCTTCCTCAACCTCTCCATGGCGGCCGCGAAGGCCGGGCTCGACGCGGCCCACGGGGTGGGCGGCTCGAGCCTGGTGACGGCCATGGCGCGGAACGGCGTCGAGGTCGGGATCCGGGTCTCCGGGCTCGGGGACCGCTGGTTCACGGGGCCGGCCGCGGTCCCCGAAGGGCTCTTCTTCCCCGGCTACGGGCCCGCCGACGCCAACCCCGACATCGGGGACAGCGCCATCACCGAGACGGCGGGGCTCGGGGGCTTCGCGATGGCGGCGGCCCCGGCGATCGTCCAGTTCGTCGGCGGCCGCGCCGAGGACGCGGTCCGGGCGACCCTGGAGATGTACGAGATCACCCTGGGCGAGCACGGGCACTACCGGATCCCCGCCCTCGGCTTCCGGGGGACGCCCGTCGGGATCGACATCCGCAAGGTCGTGGAGACCGGGACCCTGCCGCTCATCAACACCGGGATCGCCCATCGCGCCCCCGGGATCGGGCAGGTCGGGGCGGGGATCGTCCGCCCCCCCATGGCCTGCTTCACCGAGGCCCTCGCGGCCCTCGCCGCGGCGCGGGGCGCCCCGGCCTGAGACGGGGATGGAGCTGCTCGTCCGTCAGGCCCGGATCTGGGGGCGGGAGGGGCTCTGGGACGTCGGCGTGGCCGACGGCCGTTACGCGGAGATCGCCCCCCGTCTCGCCGTCGCGGGGGCGCAGGAGCTGGTGGCCGAGGGGCGGCTGCTTGCGCCGGCGTTCATCGACCCCCACATCCACCTGGACAAGGTGCTGGTGGCGGGCGAGGTCCGCCCGAACCGCTCGGGCACCCTCCGGGAGGCGATCGAGATCCTCTGGGAGCGGAAGGCGCGCTACACGGTGGAGGAGATCGTCCGCCGGGCCGGCCGGGTCATGGAGGCGGCCGTCCTGACCGGGACCACCCGGATCCGGACCCACGTGGACGTGGACACGATCGGCAAGCTCCGCCCGCTGGAGGGGGTGCTGGCGGCGCGCGAGCGGTACCGGGATCTCGTGGACCTCCAGATCGTGGCCTTCCCCCAGGAAGGGATCGTCCGCGACCCGGGGACCGGGGACCTGATGCGGGAGGCGGTCCGGATGGGGGCGGACCTCGTCGGCGGGATGCCCCACAACGAGGCCTCGCCCGAGGAGAGTCGCCGGCACCTCGAGATCTGCTTCGAGATCGCCGCCGGGCACGGCCGGGACATCGACATGCACGTGGACGAGACCGACGATCCGGCCTCGCGGACGCTCGAGACCCTGGCCGACCTGACCGTGGCCCACGGCTACGAGGGGCGCGTGACGGCCGGCCACACCTGCGCGCTGGCCGCCTATCCGGACCGCTACGCCCGCAAGGTCATCGGCAAACTCGCCCGGGCCCGGATCCACATGATCACCAACCCCCCCACCAACCTGCTGCTCCAGGGGCGCCTCGACAAGCAGCCGATCCGCCGCGGGATCACGCGGGTGAAGGAGCTCCTGGAGGCCGGCGTCAACGTGGCGATGGGCCAGGACTGCGTGATGGACACCTTCTACCCCTTCGGCCGCGCCGACATGCTCGAGGTGGCCCTCATCACCGCCCACGCTGCGCAGATGGGCCTCCCCCACGAGATCGAGACGGTCTTCGGCATGGCGACAACCCGCGCCGCGGCCGCCCTGCGCCTCGCCGACTACGGCGTGGAGCCCGGCTGCGCGGCCGACTTCGTCGTCCTGGACGCCCCCACGGCGGCGGAGGCGATCCGCCTCCAGGCGCCGCGGCGGTGGGTGGTCCGGCGCGGCCGCGTCGTCGCCGAGACGGTCGTCACGCACCGGCTCCACCGAGGAGGAGAACTATGAGGTCGAACGCGTTCAAGGTCGGGATGCGGAGCCCGGAGGATGTCTCCGGGGCCGCCCGCCTGATGGACCAGGGGGCCTTCCGCGCGGAGGACGTGGTGGCGATCCTGGGGAAGACCGAGGGGAACGGCGGGGTCAACGACTGGACCCGGGGGCTGGCGACCCTGTCCTTCCAGCTCCTCCTCGCCCAGCGCACGGGGACCCCCATCGAGAAGCTCGCCAAGCGCGTCCCCATCATCTGGTCGGGCGGCACCGAGGGGCTCATGAGCCCGCACGCCACCATCTTCGTCCGCGAGCCCGACCGGGGGACGCCCACGGGGGCCAAGCGCTTTACCGTCGGGACCGCGTACACCCGCGACCTCCTCCCCGAGGAGTTCGGGACGATGGTCCACGTCCGGGTGGCGGCCGAGGGGGTGCGGGCGGCGATCGCCGATGCCGGGATCGAGTCGCCCGAGGAGATCCACTTCGTCCAGATCAAGACCGGGGCCCTCACGACTGAGCGGATCGCCGAGGCCCGGGCCCGCGCCCGCGAGGTCGTCACCCATGACACCGGCAAGTCCATGGCCTACGCCCGGGCGGTCGCCGCGCTCGGGATCGGGCTCGCCACTGGGGAGATCGCGTCGGAGCAGGTTAGTGAGGACGTGATCCTCCGGCGGCTCGATGTGGCCTCGGACGTCGCCTCCACCTCGTCCGGGGTCGAGCTGATGAACTGCGAGATCATCGTCATGGGGAACTCGGCCCGCTCCACCAGCGACCTCGTCATCGCCCACGCCGTCATGCGGGACGCCCTGGACGCCCCGGCCGTCCGCGAGGCCCTCCGCCGGGCCGGGCTCCGGGTCGAGTGCGAGCTGGACGAGCGCGACCGCGAGCGCCTCGTCAACGTCTTCGCCAAGTGCGAGCCCGACCCCTCGGGGGCGACCCGGGGGCGGCGCCACGTCATGTTCGAGGACTCGGACATCGGCTATACCCGGCATATCCGCGGCGTGGTCAACGCCGTGGTCGCCTCGGTCACCGGCGACCCCATGTGCTACATCTCCGCAGGCGCCGAGCACCAGGGGCCGCCGGGCGGCGGGGTGGTGGCGGTCCTGGCCAGGGTCTAACCCGGAGGGGGGCTCTGCCCCCCTCCGAAGGAGGAGTTGGCCATGAGTCCGAATGCTGAGGCGGCGGCCGCGGTCCCGCGGCGGATCGTCTACGGGATCAACGACAAGCCCCCCTGGGCCTTCACGATCGTCGGGGGCTTCCAGCACGTCCTGACGCTCTTCGGGGCGACGACCCTGGTCCCGCTGATCTTCGGCCCCCAGATGGGGATGGACACCCTCCAGATCGGGGTCCTGGTCGCGTCCGTTTACTTCTGCATGGGCGTCGCCACGCTCCTGCAGATCTCGCCGATCGGCAGCGGGCTCCCCATCGTGCAGGGGTCGAGCTTCTCCTTCATCCCGCCCATCGCGACCATCATCGCCGCGCGGAAGGGGGCCGGGGTGGGGCCGACGATGGCGGCGATCAGCGGCGCCCTCATCGCCGGCGGCGTGGTCGAGGCGCTGGTCGGGTACCTCCGGCTGGCGGGCGCGGTGCGCCGGGTGATCACGCCGGTGGTGATCGGGCCGGTGATCATGCTCATCGGCTTCAGCCTGGCGCCGGTCGCGGTGAACACCGCCTCGGGGAACTGGGGGCTCTCCGGGCTGGTCGTCGTGGGCGTGCTCCTCTTCTCCCTCGGGCTGGGCCGGCGGCTCCAGATCGTCTCCGTCCTCCTCGCGGTGGTCGCGGCCTACCTGGTGGCCCTCGTCCTCTCGGCGGCCGGCGTGTTCGCCAGGGGGAGCCCCTCGTACGTGGACCTCGCCCCGGTCGTCGAGGCGCCGTGGTGGCTGTGGCCGCAGCCCTGGCGCTACGGCCTCGAGTTCAACCTGGGCTTCTTCGCCGTCATCCTGGCCGCCTACTTCGCCTCCATGATCGAGTCCATCGGTGATTACCACAGCATCTCCTACTCGGCCGGCCTCCGGGACCCCGAGCCGCGGACGATCAGCAAGGGGATCGGGTCCGAGGGGGTCGGGTCCATGATCAGCGGGATCTTCGGGGGCGTGGGGACGACCAGCTACACCGAGAACATCGGGCTGGTCAACATCACCGGGGTGGCCTCGCGGTACGTGGTGGGCGCCGGCGCGGTCATCCTGATCGTCATGAGCCTGCTCCGGAAGTTCGGGACGCTGGTGGCGACGATCCCCTCGCCGGTGATCGGCGGGGCGTACGTCGCGCTCTTCGGCATCATCGGCGCCCTGGGGATCCAGGTTCTCTCGCGGGCCGACCTCCGCTCCCAGCGGAACCTCGTCATCGTCGGCGTGGCGTTCCTCCTGGGGCTCGGCCTCCCCCCGTTCATCCAAGAGCACCCCCTCGCCTTCCAGCCGCAGTGGCTGGCCGAGATCCTCGGCGCGATCCTCAGGACGGGGATGGCCGTGGGCGGCATCGCCGCGCTCATCCTGGACAACCTCCTGCCGGGGACACCCCAGGAGCGCGGGATCCGCGCCTAGTATGGAGACCATCCGGGCCGTCCGGCTGACCGCGGAGGCCGCCCGCCGGCTCCGCCGCGCCCGCGGGGGCGGCCGGGTCGTGGCGGTGTACGCGCGGACGGTGAACCTCGAGCTGGACGGGGCGGGGTGGCTGAGCCTCCACGCCCCCGGCCCGATCCCCGCCCCGTTCGGGATCGCCTGCGAGCCGTGGCCGTCCCCCGCGCGCCTGGAGCGGGCGGCCGCGCAGGTGACCGCGGGAACCCTCGTCCTCGACGGACACCTGGGCGTCCGCCTGGACGGCGCCCTGGTCTCCCCGAGCGCGCTCCCCACCCCGGCACCCCCGCCGCTGGTGGCCTCCTGCCTCGCCCTGGCCCTGACCTGCACCACGACCGGCCTCCTACCGGCGGCCGCAGCGCTTCTGACCGGGGGCGCGCCGCCGCCCGGCCCGCTCGCGCGGATGGCGCTCCCCGGGCTCGCGGACCTCTACGCCGGCACCGCGCGCCGCGACCCCGAGGAGTGTCTCGCCGCCGCGCGCTCCCTCCTCGGCCTCGGCCCGGGCCTCACCCCCGCGGGCGACGACTGCCTGGTGGGCTGGCTCGCCGGCTGCCGGACGGCCTCCCCCGCCGGCCGGGCCCTGGCCGAGGCGGTCGGGTCCCGGCTCCTCCGGGAGGCGGCTGGGCGCACGGGGCGGCTCAGCCGGGCGTTCCTCGGGGCCGCGGTGGCCGGCGAGGTCGCCGAGCCGGTCCGCGACTTCATGCTGGCCCCGGACGAGGGACGCCTCGCCGGCCTCCTCGCGCTCGGGGCGACCTCGGGGGCGGATCTCCTCGCGGGCTACCTCGTGGCCCGCGCCGCCCTCTCCTCGGAGGGGGGCGCTGCCCCCCTTCCGAGCTCCCCTTGACAACGCCGGCGCCGGCCGCGTAAGGTGGGAGGCACTTTTTCCCCAGATCCCAAGGGCAGGAGGGACCCGCGATGGCGCGCTCCGTCAAGCTCTACGACACGACGCTCCGGGACGGCACCCAGGGGGAGGGCGTGGCCTTCTCCATGGAGGACAAGGTCCGCATCGCGCAGCGGCTCGACACCCTGGGGATCCACTACATCGAGGGCGGCTGGCCCGGCTCGAACCCGAAGGACCTGCGCTTCTTCCGCCGGATCCAGGATGTCCCTCTCAAGCACGCCCGCATCGCCGCCTTCGGGGCCACCCGGCGCCCCGGCGTCAGCGCCGAGGGCGACGCCAACCTCCAGGCCCTCGTCGAGGCGAGGACGCCGGTCGCCACCATCTTCGGGAAGTCCTGGGACTTCCACGTCACCCACGCCCTCGGGACCACCCTCGAGGAGAACCTCGCCATGATCCGGGACTCGGTGGGCTTCCTCCGGGCCCGCTTCGAGGAGGTCATCTACGACGCCGAGCACTTCTTCGACGGCTTCAAGGCGGACCGCGACTACGCCCTGGAGACCCTCCGGGCCGCCGAGGCCGCCGGCGCCCACTGCCTGGTCCTCTGCGACACCAACGGCGGTGCCCTCCCCCACGAGATCGGCGCCATCGTCCGGGAGGTCCGGCGCCATGTCCGCACCCCCCTGGGGATCCACGTCCACAACGACACCGAGTGCGCGGTGGCCAACTCCCTGGCCGCGGTCCTGGAGGGGGCCGGTCACGTCCAGGGGACGATCAACGGCTTCGGCGAGCGCTGCGGGAACGCGAACCTCTGCTCTATCATCCCCAACCTTGTCCTGAAGCTCGGGATCGAGGCGATCCCCGAGCCGAACCTTCGGGAGCTGCGCGAGGTCTCGCGCTTCGTCTCCGAGCTGGCGAACCGCAAGCCCTGGTCGCAGCAGCCCTACGTCGGGGATTCGGCTTTCGCCCACAAGGCCGGGATGCACGTCTCGGCCGTCCTCAAGCACCCGGAGACCTACGAGCACATCGACCCCGAGCGCGTGGGGAACCACCGGCGGGTCCTGGTCTCGGAGCTGGCCGGGAGGTCGAACATCCTCTGGAAGGCCGCCGAGTACGGGCTCGACCTCGCCAAGGACACCCCCGAGACCCGGCGGATCCTCGAGCAGCTCAAGGAGCTGGAGGACCAGGGGTTCCTCTTCGAGGGGGCGGAGGCCTCCTTCGAGCTGCTGATGGAGAAGGCCCTCGGCCGCTACCGGCCCGCCTTCGACCTGGAGGCCCTCCGGGTGGTGGTCGAGCGGCGCCAGGGGGATCACGAGCCGTTCTCCGAGGCCACGGTCCGGCTCAAGGTCAAGGGCGTCCCCGAGCACACTGCCGCGGAGGGGAACGGGCCGGTCAACGCCCTGGACCACGCCCTCCGGAAGGCCCTCGAGGAGTTCTATCCGAGCCTCCGGGAAATGACCCTGGTGGACTACAAGGTGCGGATCCTGGAGGAGACCGCCGGGACCGCGGCGAAGACGCGGGTCCTGATCACCTCGGGGGACGGGGAGGAGAGCTGGGGAACCGTGGGGGTCTCGCACAACATCATCGAGGCCTCCTGGCAGGCCCTGGTGGATTCGATCGAGTACAAGCTCAAGCGGGACGAGCGCCGCGGCCTGAAGTAGGCGATAGCGGATTACCTCTTCCTCTTGCCCCGGGCCCAGCGGATGGCCCCCTCCACCGCCTTCTCGGTCAGGCCGAGATCCCGGATCTTTGTCCTGATCGCCTTGAGGCGATCGGCGGTGCGGGCCACGACGACCGGGGAGAGCACGATCTCACCGTCGCGGAGCGACACCTCGAAGTACTCGACGCCCGGAAAGTTCTTCGCGATCGCCTTCGGGATCGTGATCTGATTCTTCGCGGTCAGCTTCGCAAGCACCCCTTACCTCGTCTCCACCCCGAAGCGGGCGCGGAGCCAGGCGACGATCTCCGAGGTCGGCGCGTCCACCCCCCAGAGCTCCGCGACCCCCAGGGCCTTCAGCTCCCGCATCTCGCGGGGGAGCATCGTCCCACCCCCGATCAGCACGGTCTGCCCCGCCCCCTGCTCGCGCAGCAGTTCCAGGATCCTGGGGAAGACCATCATGTGGGTTCCGGAGAGAATGGAGAGCCCGATCACGTCCACGTCCTCCTGGATCGCCGTGGCCGCGATCTGCTCCGGGGTCTGGTGGAGGCCGGTGTAGATCACCTCGAAGCCGGCGTCGCGGAGGGCGCGGGCCACGACCTTGGCCCCCCGGTCGTGGCCGTCCAGCCCCGGCTTGGCGCCCCGGCTTGGCCACCAGGACCCGAACCTTCCGCTCGGCCAAGCCTAAATCCCTTCCTGCTGGCGCCAGGCGCGGATCTGGTCCCCGTGTTCCCTGTAGTGGTGAGGCCCATTAGCTTCGACGAGCCGGGGCGCCGTCTTTCCCGGGGCGTACCGCTCCTCGGGGACGGCCCGGGCGGCCGCGAGGAAGGCCCGGTAGGAGTCCTCCAGCTCGGTCAGGATCGCCGAGACGGAGACCCCGCGCTTGGCCTCGACGAAGCGGGCGTTCCAGGGGTCGGCATCGTCGTAACTCACGCCTTCGGGGACCGGCTTCTCGCCCCGCGCCAGGCGCTCGAGGACCGGGGTCATCTCGCGGTGCCACCCGGCGAGGTGGATCAGGATCTCGCGGACGCTCCAGGTCCCCAGCATGGTCCAGGTGAGGCGGGCCTCATCGAGGCCCCGGATCCCCTCCTGGAGCGCCAGGAACTCGGCTTCGGTCCTGTCTAGCAGCTCCTCCTTCGCCGACATCCCATCGCTCCTAGTCTTCGAGGATGAAGGT
>JACPHL010000226.1 GCA_016188625.1 Candidatus Rokuibacteriota bacterium
AGATCACCCCGGTGGGGCAGTTCTACACGGTCTCCAAGAATATCTTTGACCCCGCGGTGGACGTCCGGAGCTGGCGGCTCGAGATCAAGGGGCGGGTGGAGCGCCCCTACACCCTGACCCTGGAGGAGATCAAGCGGCTGCCGGCGGTCACCAAGCCCCACACCCTGATGTGCATCTCCAACGAGGTGGGGGGCGATCTCATCTCGAACGCGGAGTGGAAGGGGGTCCCGCTCCGGCCCCTCCTCGAGCGGGCCGGGATCAAGCCCGGCTCGACCGAGCTGATCCTGCGGGCGCGCGACGGCTACTCCGACAGCTTCCCCCTCACGGCCGCCCTGGCCGAGGGGACGATCCTCGCCTACGAGATGAACGGCAAGCCTCTCGAGCGGCAGCACGGCTACCCGACGCGGGTCCTGGTGATGGGGATCTACGGGATCAAGAACGTCAAGTGGCTCACCGAACTGGAGGTGGCGGAGTACGACTACAAGGGATACTGGCAGGTGCGGGGGTGGTCGGACGAGGGGATCTACAAGACCTTCTCCCGCATCGACGTCCCGGCCCCGCGCGCCACCCTGCGGCATGGGGAGCGCCACTGGATCGCCGGGGTCGCCTTCGCCGGGGATCGCGGGGTCAAGGCCGTCGAGGTGAGCGTCGATGGCGGCCAGGGCTGGCACCCCGCCCGCGTCAAGCCCGCCCTCGGCCCCCACGCCTTCAGCCTCTGGGCCTACGAGTGGATGCCGGCGGCCCCGGGGCAGACGACCCTGATGGTTCGGGCGATCGACGGGACCGGGGCCGTCCAACCGGCCGGGCCGAAGCCGCCCCTCCCGGACGGCGCCGAGGGGTACCACGTGGTCCCCGTGAAGGTCATCTAAGAATGTGTCCGAGTAAAGCTTTTGGGGGAGGCAGGCCCCGAAGCCGGTCGCTGAAGAGCGACCGGCCGGCTTCGCCGGGGGCCGTCGGCAGGGGGGCGGAGCCCCCCTCCGAGTTTTCTAGCGCGGACTGCCGGTGGATCTGAGGCAGCTCGAGGTCTTCGCCGCGGTGGTCGAGGCGCGGAGCTTCTCCCGGGCGGCCGAGGCGCTCCACCTCACCCAGTCCACGGTGAGCGAGCACGTCCGCCTGCTCGAGGAGGAGCTGGGGACGCGCCTCTTCGACCGCCTGGGGCGCCAGACCCTCCCCACCAAGGCCGGGGAGCTCCTCTGCGGCTACGCCCGGCGGATCCTCCAGCTCACCGGGGAGGCCCGTCAGGCCCTCGGCCAGTTCCTGGGGCAGCTCACCGGGGAGCTGGCGGTCGGGGGGAGCACCATCCCCGGGGAGTACGTCCTGCCCGCGCTGATCGGCCGCTTCCGGGAGAAGTACCCCCAGATCTCGGTCTCGCTCGTCATCCAGGATACCCGGGGGATCCTCGACCTCCTGCTGGTGGGACGGGTGGAGCTCGGGGTGGTCGGGGCCCGGCTCCCCCACCGTTCGCTTGAGTACACCGAGTTCATGCCGGACGAGCTGGTCGTCGTGGTCCCGGCCGGGCACCCCTGGTTCGGCCGCAAGGTCGTGGCCCTGCAGGATCTCAGGAAGGAACCGCTGCTCGTCCGCGAGCAGGGCTCGGGCTCCCGCCACGCCCTGGAGGGGGCGCTCCGGGAGGCCGGCGTGGAGCTGGCGGCGCTGCGCCTGGTCGGTGAGATGGGCTCGACCCAGGCGATCAAGCAGGCCGTGAAGGCGGGGATGGGGCTGTCCATCATCTCCAAGCGGGCGGTCGAGGAGGAGTGCCGCCACGGCCTGCTCTGGTGCGTGAAGATCCGCGACCTCAAGTTCACCCGCCACTTCTACATCGTGGTCCACCGGGAGCGCACCCGCTCCCCCCTCTGCCAGGCCTTCCTAGACTTCCTCCGCGCCACCTAGTCGCGCGGCGCCGGGTCGCCCCGCCTCCGCTCAAACCTCCTCGCCTTGACGGGGTCCTCCGGGCCGGCGGGCATTCGGTCCGACGCCCTCCCGGAGCGGGAGGCGCCGGCCCCTCGCTCCACACGCTCCGCGGCGCGCCCGCCTGTGGCTCGCCGGCCGGGGCCCCTCCTCCTTCGTTCTGAGCCCACGAGCCGGCTTCCCCACCCGGCTCGCTCACGGCGGGCACCCGCGCCGCTCCGCTTAACGTTCCGCTCGGGGCCGACGCCTCCCCCTCCGAGCCCCGGCGCAGCGTTGGCCTCGCCGGCTGCCCCCCTCTCCCGGTAGCGAGCCGCCGCTCCATCGGGATTTCCGTTGGCGGCCGAAAAGAGCTATCGGAATTTCCGTGTTGATTCCATCGGAATCTCCGTTATCATTGGGTGCGTCTAACCCCGTGGGGAACAGATCGACGCGGAAAGGAGCGCGCAGTCGGATACCTTCCCTGAAAGCGATCCTCGCGGTGGCGGCAGCCGGGCTCGTCCTCGGGCTCGCGGGGGCGCCTGTCGGGGGGGAGGTCCCGCCCGTCCTCCGGATCTCGGCGATCCCCGACGAGAACCCGACCGAGCTCCAGCGGATCTACAAGCCCTTCGCCGATTACCTGGCCCGGGAGCTCGGGATGAAGGTCCAGTTCATCCCGGTGGTGGACTACGCGGCCACCGTCGAGGGGCTGGGGGCCAGGAAGCTCGACCTGGTCTGGTACGGGGGGTTCACCTCGGTGCAGGCGGTCCGCCGGACCCACGGCCAGGCGACCCGGCTCGTGATGCGGAAGGAGGACGCCGAGTTCACGTCGGTCTTCGTGGCGCGCAAGGATAGCGGGATCCGCTCGCCGGCCGACCTCAAGGGGAAGACCTTCGCCTTCGGCAGCGTCTCCTCCACCTCGGGGCACCTGATGCCCCGCTACTTCCTCCTGCGGCACGGCATCGATCCCGACCGCGACTTCGCCCAGAAGCCCGCCTTCTCCGGCGCCCACGACGCCACCGCGCTCTGGGTCGAGTCCGGGAAGGTGGACGCCGGCGCCCTGAACGTCCTCGTGTGGGAGAAGCTCGTCGAGAC
>JACPHL010000217.1:0-1391 GCA_016188625.1 Candidatus Rokuibacteriota bacterium
CGTGGTGATCACCTCGGTGAACCGCGACGACCTGGCCGACGGCGGGGCCGAGATCTTCGCCCGGACCATCCGCGCGATCCGCGCCGAGGCCCCGGCCTGCCGGGTGGAGGTGCTGATCCCGGACTTCCAGGGCTCCGAGCCCGCCCTCCTGACCGTGGTGGCGGCCCGCCCGGACGTCCTCAACCACAACATCGAGACGGTCCGTCGCCTCTACCGGGAGGTCCGGCCCGGGGCCCGGTACGAGCGGAGCCTCGAGCTCTTCCGCCGGGCCCGGCGGCACGCCCCGGGGATGCTGACCAAGTCCGGGATCATCGTGGGCCTGGGCGAGACGCGGGAGGAGATCCTGGAGACCATGGGGGCCCTCCGGGGCGCGGGCGTGGACCTCCTGACCCTGGGGCAGTACCTCCGGCCCTCGCCGCGGCATCTCCCCGTCGCCCGCTTCTACCACCCCGACGAGTTCCGGGAGCTGGCCGCGCTCGGGGAGGCCATGGGCTTCCGACACGTGGAGGCGGGCCCCCTGGTCCGGAGCTCCTACCACGCCAAGCGCCAGGTGGAGACAGGCGGCAGGGAGCGCCTCGCGGCAGCGGCGGCAATCGAGCGGTAATGCAGTACGTCCCGATCCTGATGGTCTTCGCCTTCGCCGCGGCCGTGGCCGGCCTGATGCTCCTGGTGCCGCGGCTCCTCGGGCCCCGGCGGCCCTCCCCGGTCAAGCTCGAGGCCTTCGAGTGCGGGAAGCCCCCCCTGGCCCTCCCGGAGGGGCGGTTCGCCGTCAAGTTCTCCGTGACGGCGATCATGTTCATCATCTTCGACATCGAGCTCATGTTCGTGTTCCCGTGGGTGGTCGTCTACGGCGAGTTCGTCCGCGCGGGCCTGGGGCCGTTCGCCTTCTTCGCGATGCTCTTCTACCTGGCGGTCCTCATGCTGGGGCTCCTCTACGACTGGCGCAAGGGAGGGCTCGAGTGGGAGTAGGCGAGTTCTTCACGACCAAGCTCGACGAGGCCATCGGCTGGGCCCGGAAGTACTCCATCTTCCAGTACCCGTTCGTGACGGCCTGCTGCGGGATGGAGTACATGGCCACGGCGTGCTCCCACTACGACGTGGACCGCTTCGGGGCCGGGCTGCCCCGCTTCTCCCCGCGCCAGGCCGACGTCCTCTTCGTGGTGGGGACCATCAGCCAGAAGATGGCCCCGGTCCTCAAGCGCGTCTACGACCAGATGACGGAGCCCAAGTGGGTGGTGGCCTTCGGGGTCTGCACCTGCACGGGCGGGTTCTACGACGACTACGCCACGGTCATGGGGATCGACACCATCATCCCGGTGGACGTCTACATCCCCGGCTGTCCGCCGCGGCCCGAGAGCGTCCTCGACGGCCTCATGAAGCTCCAGGAGAAG
>JACPHL010000217.1:1432-6208 GCA_016188625.1 Candidatus Rokuibacteriota bacterium
GGTCCGGCCGGCGAGCCCGAGCTTCTCGGCGAGCGGCCGCGTCAGCACCTGCAGCGACACCGGCACCCACGCCTTGCGCGCTTCGGCCCCCGGATCCTGGGGACCCACGCGTATCGCGGCGACGCCACCGCCCTGGTGGAGCGGGCGGCGATCCGGGAGGTCCTCGGCTCCTGCCGGGACGAGCCCGAACTGGCCTTCGAGGTCCTCATGGACCTGACGGCGGTGGACTACCTGACGTTCCCGGGGGCGGAGGGGCGCCCGCGCTTCGAGGTGGTCTACCACCTCTACTCCCTGACCCACCGCCACCGGCTCCGGCTCAAGGTCCCGGTGGAGGCGGCCGACCCGGTGGTGGACTCGGCCGTCCCCCTCTGGCCGATCGCCACCTGGTTCGAGCGGGAGGTCTGGGACATGTTCGGGATCCGCTTCGCCGGCCACCCCGACCTCCGCCGGCTCCTCATGTACGAGGAGTTCGAGGGCCACCCCCTCCGGAAGGACTACCCCATCACCCGGCGGCAGCCCCTCATCGGGCCGAAGGTCTGAGGGCCATGGCCGAGCGCATGCCCCAGGAGTTCTTCCTCGGCGAGGGCCCGGCCCCGGAGCCGGAGGGGACCCAGCGCCTCTACGTCAACATCGGCCCCTCCCACCCGGCCATGCACGGGGTCATCCGGATCTTCGCCGAGCTGGACGGGGAGGTGGTGGCCAAGGCCGACGTCGAGATCGGCTATCTCCACCGGGCCTTCGAGAAGCACTGCGAGACGGGGACCTACACCCAGGCCATCCCCTACACCGACCGGCTCAACTACGTCTCCCCCCTGATCAACAACTTCGGCTACGCGGCCTGCGTGGAGAAGCTCCTGGGGATCCAGGTGACGGAGCGCTGCCAGTACATCCGGGTCATCATGAGCGAGATCTCCCGGATCACCGATCACCTCACCTGCATCGGGGCCTCGGCCATGGAGCTGGGCGCCTTCACGGTCTTCCTCTACATGATCAAGGCCAGGGAGTACCTCTGGGAGCTGGTGGAGGCGGTGACCGGGGCGCGGCTGACGATCTCCTACGTCCGGATCGGCGGGGTGAAGGCCGACCTCCCCCAGGACTTCGCCGCCCGGACCCGCGCCGCCTTCAAGGAGGTCCGGACGGTCCTGGAGGAGGTCCACAAGCTCCTGACCGCGAACCGGATCTTCATGGACCGGATGCGGGGGGTGGGGGCGATCTCCCGGGAGGAGGCCGTCGGCTACGCGATCACCGGGCCGCTCCTCCGCGCCTGCGGGGTCCCCTACGACGTCCGCCGGGCCCAGCCCTACTGCGTCTACGACCGGCTCGACTTCGAGATCCCCGTGGGGGAGCACGGGGACAACTACGACCGCTACCTGGTCCGGATGGCCGAGATGGAGCAGTCGATGCGGATCGTCGAGCAGGCGCTCGAGCAGCTCCCCGGCGGCCCGATCAACGTGGACGCGGCCGGGCGGCCCATCGAGCCGGCCGAGTTCGTGGACCGGGGGAAGCTCGGCCAGACCCAGGGGCTGCTCCTGACCCCGCTGCGGCTCTCGCCCACCCTGGAGGGGAGCGAGCGGCCGCTGCACGCCCGGATCAACGCCCCGGACAAGCGGGTGGTGCTCCCGCCCAAGGAGACGACCTACGGCTCCATCGAGGGGCTGATGAACCACTTCATGCTCGTCATGGAGGGGTTCGGGATCCGCCCGCCCCAGGGGGAGGCCTACGTCGCCGTGGAGGGGGCCAACGGGGAGCTGGGCTTCTACATCGTCTCCGACGGGACCGACCGCCCCTACCGGGTCCGCTGCCGTCCGCCCTGCCTGCCGCCCATGGCGGCGCTCCACCGGATGATCGAGGGGGAGATGGTGGCCGACATCGTCCCCACCTTCGGCTCGGTCAACATGATCGCGGGGGAGCTGGACCGGTGAGGGGGGCCGGGCGCGTCGCCTTCTCCGCCGAGACCCTGGCCCGCGCCCGCGAGCTGATGGCGGCCTACCCGGCCCCGCGGGCCGCGCTCCTGCCGGTCCTGCGGCTCGCCCAGGAGGAGTTCGGGTGGATCTCCCCCGAGGTGGAGGAGCACGTCGCCGGGCTGTTCGGCCTGACCCCGGCCCACGTCCACGAGGTGGTGACCTTCTACCACCTCCTCCACCAGAAGCCGGTCGGGCGTCACGTCCTCTCGGTCTGCCACACCCTCTCCTGCTGGCTCATGGGCGCCGAGGGGATCATCGCCTACCTCAAGGAGCGGCTCGGGATCGAGGAGGGGGAGACGACGCCCGACGGACGGGTGACCCTCCTCCGCGCCGAGTGCCTCTGCGCCTGTGAGCTGGCCCCCATGATGCAGGTGGACGACGACTACGTCGGCCCCCTGACCCGCGAGCGGATCGACGAGGTTCTGGAGCGCCTCGACTGATGCCCCCGCGTGAGCGGCTCCTGACCCGGAGCTTCGATCTTCCTGACTCGCATCGCCTCGAGACCTCCCGCCGGTCGGGCGGCTACGAGGCCCTCCGGAAGGCGCTCGGGATGGCGCCCGCCGCCATCACCGAGGAGGTCCGGCGCGCCAACCTCCGCGGCCTCGGGGGCGCCGGGTTCGGGACCGGGATGAAGTGGGGGTTCGTCCCCAAGGAGACCGGCGGCAAGCCCGTCTACCTCGTCGTCAACGCCGACGAGGGGGAGCCCGGGACCTTCAAGGACCGCTACCTCCTGGAGCGCGACCCCCACCTGGTCCTCGAGGGGATGGCGATCACCGGCTTCGCCGTGGGAGCCCGCCGGGCCTTCGTCTACATCCGGGGGGAGTACGTCCGCCCCTACCGGATCCTGGCGGGGGCGATCGAGGAGGCGGCCAGGGCCAACCTCCTGGGCCCCAACATCCTCGGCTCGGGGTTCGACTTCGAGATCACCCTCCACCGCGGGGCCGGGGCGTACATCTGCGGGGAGGAGACCGGGCTCCTGGAGTCCCTGGAGGGGAAGAAAGGGTGGCCGAGGCTCAAGCCGCCGTTCCCCGCCGTGGTGGGGGCCTTCGGCTGCCCGACCGTCATCAACAACGTGGAGACCCTCGCCCTCGTCCCCCGCATCATCGAGCGGGGCGCGGAGTGGTTCGCCGGCCTCGGGACCGGGACCCAGGGGGGGACCCGGATCTACTCGGTCTCGGGGCACGTCCGGCGGCCGGGGCCGTACGAGCTGCCGGTCTCGGCGACCTTGCGGGAGCTGATCGAGGAGGCCGGGGGGGTCCGCGACGGCCACCGGCTCAAGGCGGTCGTCCCCGGCGGCTCCTCGGCCGCGATCCTGACGGCCGAGGAGATCGACTGCACCCTGGACGTGGACGGCCTCAAGGCGGCCGGGAGCATGGCCGGCTCCGCCGGGGTCGTGGTCATGGACGAGACCACCTGCATCGTGGAGGCCCTCTACGTGGTGGCCCGCTTCTACGCCCACGAGTCGTGCGGCCAGTGCACCCCCTGCCGGGAGTCCACCGGCTGGATCTACCGGGTCGTGGGGCGGATCCTTCAGGGGAAGGGGCGCCCCGAGGATCCCGACCAGATCCTGGACATCGCCCGGAAGGGGGTCGGGACCACCATCTGCGCCTTCTACGACGGGGCGGTGGGGCCGTACCTGAGCTACATCGAGAAGTTCCGCCCGGAGTTCGACCACCACATCCGGACCGGCGGCTGCGACGTCCAGCCGGGGCGGGTCCCGGTCCTGACGACCCACTGAGATGCCGACCCTGACCGTCGACGGCCGGGAGATCACGGTCGAGCCCGGGTGTAACCTCATCGAAGCCGCCCGCCGGCTCGGGATCGAGGTCCCCCACTACTGCTACCACCCGGCCCTCACCGTGGTCGGGCAGTGCCGGCTCTGCATGGTGGAACTCGAGGGGCAGGGGAAGCTCCAGATCGGCTGCTACACCCGGGCCGCCGACGGGATGGTGGTCCACACCCGGACCCCCAAGGTCCTCGAGACCCGGCAGGCGATCATGGAGTTCCACCTCATCAACCACCCGCTGGACTGCCCGGTCTGCGACCAGTCGGGGGAGTGCTGGCTCCAGATCTACTATATGCAGCACGGCCTCTACGAGCCGCGGATGGTGGAGGACAAGGTCAGAAAGCCCAAGGCCGTCCCCCTCGGGCCCCACGTCATCCTGGACGCCGAGCGGTGCATCCTCTGCTCCCGCTGCACCCGCTTCTGCGACGAGGTGACCGGGACCGGGGAGCTGGGGATCTTCAACCGGGGGGACCACTCGGAGATCGGCCTCTTCCCGGGGACGGTGCTCGACAACCCCTACTCCGGCAACGTGGTGGACATCTGCCCGGTCGGGGCGCTGACCGACCGCGACTTCCGCTTCCGGGTCCGCGTCTGGTACCTGGACCGCACCAGGTCGGTCTGCCCCGGGTGCAGCCGCGGCTGCAACATCGAGATCCACACCAACACCCGCCGGCCGCACCAGTCCAAAGGGGCGCGAGTGGCCCGGCTGAAGCCGCGCTTCAACGCCGAGGTCAACCGCTGGTGGCTCTGCGACGAGGGGCGCTACGGCTTCCACTTCATCGACGCCCCGGACCGCCTCCTCGACCCCCAGCTCCGGGAGGACGGCTACCGGCCGCGGCGCTGGGAGGAGGTCCTCCCCGTCCTCGCCGAGCGGCTCCGGGGCTACCGGCCGGAGGAGTGCGGCGTCCTCCTCTCCCCCCAGCTCGCCAACGAGGAGCTCTACCTGGCCCGGCGGCTCTTCGCCGAGACCCTCGGCTGGCCGCACCTGGACTTCCGCGTCCCGCCCCGCGCGCCGGGGTACGAGGA
>JACPHL010000218.1 GCA_016188625.1 Candidatus Rokuibacteriota bacterium
GACCGGCCAGCCCGAGGGCCAGCCCGAGGGCACCCAGGAGAAGAGCGAGCTCGAGCGCCCGGACACCGAGAAGCCGGCAGGGTAACGCCGGCCCGATGGCTGACCCACGCGGTCCGAGCGGCTGTCCCCTTCAGGGGCTCTCCGAGGGCCGATGCTGCTCGCGCGCTCCCGACCCTCGACTCGCGGTTGGGTGGTCCGCTCCGGGCGCGGGCTTCGCCCGCGCCGCCTTAGGGGGGAGGCTCGGTAGGGGGGCGTCAGCCCCCCTCCGAATTATCTAGGGGCGGGGTTCCGGGAGGAGGGCCGCCAGGAGGGCGCCGAGGAGCGGCATCGCCGCGAGCACCCCCATCGTGACGGGTAGCCCCCAGTGATCGGCCACCCAGCCCAGGAGGGCGACCCCGATCCCGCCGGTGCCGATGGCGAACCCGACGATGAGCCCTGCGGCCATGCCGAGCCGGCGCGGGAGGTAGGTCTGGGCGAGGACGACGGTGACCGAGAAGGTGGAGACGAGGGCGAAGCCCGTCCCGGCGAGGAGGAGATAGGCGGGCCAGCCGCGGGCGAGGACGAAGCCCGACGCCAGCGGGGCGGCCACGAGGAGGGCGAGGACGATGTAGCGTCGCGGCCCCCACCGGTCCGCCAGCGGTCCGCCCACCAGCGTGCCGACCGCGCCCGAGCCCAGGAAAGCGAAGAGGAGCGGCCCCGCCAGCCACGGCTCGGCCCCGAGGTGGTCCACGTAGAAGAACGGGACGAAGGCGGTCAGGCCGAGCTGGGCCCACGAGCGCAGCGTCACCACGGCGATCAGGAGGAGCATCGCCCCCCGCATCTCGGCCCGCCCCGCCGTCGTCGGGCCGCCCGCGCCCGCCGAGGCCGGGCCCACCAGCGCCAGCGCCGGAAGGGCCACGGTGAGGAGCCCCGCCATGGCGAGCCCCGGGACGAGCATCCCCAGGGTCCCCGGGAGGCCGAAGGCCGTGACCAGCGCCGCGACAAGCGGGGGCCCCAGGGCGATCCCGAGGTTCCCCCCGATGGAGAAGAACGCGAGCCCCGTCGCCTTCCGCGCCCCCGCCACCTGGTGCGCCGTCCGGTACCCCTCCGGGTGGTAGGCCGCGATCCCGAGGCCCGCCACCACGACCAGCACCAGTAACAGCGCATAGCTCGACACCAGCCCCGTGAACCCCATCCCGAGGGTCGTGAAGACGAGGGCCCAGGGGAGGAGCCAGCGGCGGGCGCTCCGGTCGGAGAGGTAACCGAAGAGCGGCTGGATGACCGAGGAGGTGAGGTTCGCCGCCAGGATCACCGTCCCCGCGGCGGCGTAGGAGAGGCCGAAGGCGTTCTTCAGGAACGGCAGCAAGGCGGGGAGCGCGCCCTGGTGGATGTCGATGACCATGTGACCGAGCGCCAGGAGGGCGAGGGGGCGGGCCAGGGGGCGGGCGACGGTCTCGGCCGCGGGCGGGACCGCGGCGGCGGTCAGCGGGATCTCGGGCGCGGTCTCGGCGGGCCGACGCACGACCTCCATCGTAGTCGGGCGGTGGCGCCCTGTCCAGCCGTTCCGTATAATCGGGGGCGTGGCCGCCCCCGACGACGACGCCCGCCGCTACCACCGCTGGCAGTTCCGGCTCTCGGTCGCCGACTACCTCCTCACCGCCGCCGTCCTGGCGGGCTGGCTCTGGAGCGGGGCCGCGCTCGAGCTCCGGAGTGGGCTCGAGCGGCTGAGCGGCTCGCCGTGGCTCCAGGTGGCCGGTCTCTTCCTCGCCATCGGCGGGAGCGCAACCCTCGTCACCCTCCCCTTCGACGTCCTCCAGGGCTATCTCCTCCCCCGGCGCTTCGGCCTCTCGCACCAGCCGTTCGGCGCCTGGTGCCGCGACCGCGCCAAGGCCCTGGCCCTCGGCGGCGGGCTCGGGCTCCTGGCCTTCGAGGTCCTCTACGCCTGCCTCCGGCTCACGCCGTGGTGGTGGCTCCTGGCCGCGGCCATCGTCTTCGGCGGCTCCCTGATCCTGGCCGCCGTCGTCCCGATCTGGATCGTCCCGCTCTTCTACCGCCTCGCCCCCCTCGAGGACACCGCCCTCAGGGAGCGGCTCCTCACCCTGGCCAGGCGGATCGGGGTCCCGGTGGTGGAGGTGGCGGTCGCCGACCTCTCGCGGAAGGGGCGGGCCGCCAACGCCGCGGTCGTGGGGCTCGGCCGGACCCGTCGGATCCTGGTGAGCGACACGCTCCTCCGCGAGTTCACGCCCGAGGAGGTCGAGGTGATCCTGGCCCACGAGCTCGGCCACCACGCCCGCCGCCATCTGGCCCGCACCCTCGTGGTCCAGGGCGCGCTCATCCTGGGGGCCCTCGGGCTCGCCGATCTCGGGCTCCAGGCCTGGTGGCGCGCGGCGGGGTTCGCCGCGCCCTCGGATCCGGCGGGGCTGCCGCTCCTGGCCCTCCTCCTGCTCGGCCTCGGCCTGGCCGCCTCGCCGCTCGCCGCGGCCTGGTCCCGGCGCCTCGAGCGCGACGCGGACCGCTTCGCCCTGGACGTGACCGGGGCCCACGAGCCGTTCGTCTCCGCGATGGAGCGCCTGGGCGCGCTCAACCTCGCCGAGCGGCGCCCCCACCCGGTGAAGGAGTTCCTCTTCGCCACCCACCCGGCCCTGGAGCGGCGGATCGCCGAGGCCCGGGCCCGGCAGGCCGCGCTCGGCGCCGCCTGACGCTGGAGGGCACCATGGAGCGACGGAGAAAGCTGCGCGAGCTGGTGAACCGAAAGGCCGGCCTGGTGATCCCCGGGGCCTACGACTGCGTCTCGGCGCGGCTCGTCGAACGGGCCGGCTTCCCCGCGGTCTACATGACCGGGTACGGGACCTCGGCGTCGCGCCTGGGGCTCCCGGACCTCGGCTTCGCCGGGCTCGCGGAGATGGTCGAGAACGCCCGCCAGATGGCCGAGGGCGTCGGGATCCCGCTCATCGCCGACGCCGACACCGGCTACGGCAACCCGCTCCAGGTCCGGCGCACCGTCCGCGCCTACGAGGCGGCCGGGGTCGCCGCCCTCCACCTGGAGGACCAGGTGGCCCCGAAGCGGTGCGGCCACCTGGCCGGGAAGGAGGTGATCCCGGTGGAGGAGATGGTCCAGAAGCTCCGGGCCGCCGTGGAGGCCCGCCAGGACCCGGACCTCCTCCTGATCGCCCGGACCGATGCCATCGCCGCGATCGGGTTCGAGGAGGCCCTCCGCCGGGGTGAGCGCTACGCCGAGGCCGGGGCCGACGTCCTCTTCATCGAGGCCCCGGTGAGCGCGGCCGAGATCGAGACCATCGCCAAGTCCTTCGAGGTCCCGCTGCTGTTCAACTACGCCGCGGGCGGCCGGAGCCCGCTCCTCCCCTTCAGCCGGCTCCGGGAGCTCGGCTACGCCATCATCCTCCTCCCGGTGGACACCCTCTTCGTGGCTGCCCGCGCCATGGCGGACTACCTGGCCGCCCTGGCCGGGGGCGACCAGGCTCCGGCCGACCGGGAGCGGCTGATGGCCTTCTCGGAGTTCAACGCCCTGATCGGGGTCCCCGAGATGACGGCCCTCGAGCAGCGCTACCGGACCTGACGGCCGGGCACGTCATCTCAAGATGGGCCGTGGGCTTGGGACACTGGGTCGAGGAGCCTGGAGATCACCGCCCGCTCGTCGGGGGTGAAGGTGAATCGTGGCTTCATGACGGCGATTGTGA
>JACPHL010000206.1 GCA_016188625.1 Candidatus Rokuibacteriota bacterium
CTCGGGGAACCCGCTGGCCGTCGCCGCGGGGCTCGAGACGCTCGCCGCGCTCCGGGAGCCTGGGGTCTACGAGACCCTCGAGGCGCGGGCGGCCGCGGTCGAGGCCGGGCTCGTGGAGGCGGCCGCCGCGGCGGGGGTCCCGGTCAGGGTGAACCGGGTGGGCTCGATGCTGACCTGCTTCTTCACCGAGAGGCCCGTGGTGGACTGGCAGAGCGCCAAGGCCGCCGACACCCGGCGCTACGCAGCCTTCTTCCATGGGATGCTCGAGCGAGGAGTCTACCTCGCCCCCTCCCAGTACGAGGCCGCCTTCCTCTCCCTCGCCCACGGCGAGGACGAGCTGGCCGCGACGGCCGAAGCGGCCCGCGCCAGCTTCCGCGCGCTCTAGCCGTCAACCCATCACCAGAGCAAACGCGCCGCAGCGGCCCGACTTCTCTGTCACGCCATCTGGTTATATCCACACGATCCTGACGTCCTTCTCCACTGCCCGGAAGTCAGGATCGCCTGCGTAGAGGTCAGCTTTTTTCTGCTTGGCTAGTGCGGCAGCGAAGCAGTCGGCCAGGGACATTTTCCGCGTCGCTTTGATCTCGCCGGCGAGTTCGGCAAGTTGTTGGTCAGCCGGGACGATCTCGATAGGAAGGCCCAGGAGCTTGAGACGGACTTCGTTCCATCTGTCGGCGCCGATTTTTCGCTCGACCTGATAGCGCACCTCCGCCCAATTTGGGGCCGAGATCAGGATGTTTTGATCGGCTGCGGCGGCCTTCTCGAAAAGAGCCATGACTGTCTCGTAGCCGTCCTCCTCGAACAGGAAGGCCAGCACCGCATAGCTATCGAGGACCGAGCTTCGCACCCTTGGCTTCCTCGCGCTCCCTATCCCGGCCCCGCTCCTTAAGGAGTTCTTGGGTGACCGGGCCCTCGTGCTTGAGCATCCCGCAGACACTCCGGATGTAGTCCCGGGTGAGCGGCTGGAAGATGATCCCCGGTTCCCCTTCGATGAAGTAGACTTTAGTGCCTGGTTTGATCCCATACTTCCGGCGGAGCCGGGCCGGGATCACCAACTGCCCCTTGCTCGTGACATAGGCGGTCTCCATATGCTCACCTCCGAAATACGATTAATTATCTTGCAGATTTAGGAAAGTAAGTCAATAGCTTTTTCATCCAAGCGCATGGGCGAAATAAGGCACTGGTCGAGGTGGGGCCATCAAGCCCTTCCGGCGGACTGGGGCCAAGGCCGGCAGGAGGGCGGCGGGGGACCAGGCAGGGGTGGAGCGAGACGGAGGCCAGGGGTGCGGGGCGTCGGGTCGCCGGCGGGGACCTCTGTGGCGTTCCGCGCGCAGGTTAGAAATCGCTGAAAATGCCGGCGGAATAGGCGTCGAGGAATTCCCGGGGGCTCATGATGCCGATGCCCCGAAATGCCCTGAGAGCCTGGAGGTGCTTGTCGCCGTTGGTATCGGCGACAACGTGGAGCACTATCGGGCTTTCCGGTACTCCTCAATGAGCTGCTCGACCTGAGACGCCTTGATGCCGAGCTTTCGCGCCTGACGCGCCCCGTATCGCTGGAGCCGGCGCACCCTCTCCTCCAGGAGGTAGCGGCGCAGGGCTTCGCGGAACAGTTCGCTCTTCGTGCGTCCCTCCCTCTTGGCGACACGCTCAGCCTCCCGCAGGAGATTGGGTGGGAGCGAGAAGGAGAGGATCTTACTGGTTCTCATCGCAGCCGAGGCCACCCGCGCCAGCTTCCGGGCGCTTTAGCCAGACCATCGCCGCGTGGAGCGCGTAGGAACTTGGAACGCTCTTTTCGGGCCCCCGGGGCGGGGGCGGCCGCGACCTTCCCAGGCAGTATAGCCCAGCCCGCGGCCCGTCGCCAGGGGGATCCCATGGCGAGGGGGCGGGCCGGCGGCGGGGACGGGATCGGGCGGTCGCTCGCTCTGTCGGGCCAACCCGCGCGTCGCGCGGCCGCGGCCGGGGCGCTCCGGCTCGCCCCAGCGGGGGCCGATCCAGACGGCGCCACGTTCGACGACGAAGGCTTGCCAGCCGGGGGGCTCCGCCAGACCGTCGAGCCGTGGCACGACGAGCGCGAACTCGGGCGCCGGAGAGAGCACCATCCGCCGCATACGCGGCGGACGCCACGACCCCCCCCGAGTGCGCCGCGCGGCGAGCTGGCGGTGGAAGGCGATGAGCGCGGCTTCGTACGCGTCGGCCGGCACGTCCGGGCGGGGCCAGTGCCAGAAGAGGTAGGCGAGGAGGCCGCGCCCCGACGGGGCTAGCACGGTCGGAGGCCGTGCGAGGGGACCGTCACGCTTCGGGCGGGGGGTCCGAGTCCGGCGTCTCCCTGCCCAGGACGAAGGCGACCACGCTGCCGAGGAGGCCCGCGCGTCGGCGATCACGCTTCCGCTGACCGTCTACCTCGTCGCGGGCATTGGTCCGGCGCTCCCTGACGCGCCGGTCGGCGACGCGCCGATCCCAGACGACCTGGACCTGGCCCGGATCCTCCAGCCGACCCTTCAGCGCCAGGTAGAGGTTCTCTCGGCCCCGGCCCACGACCAGCACATACCAGGCCTCTTCGGAGAGGGGTTCACCCATGAGGCGATGCTCCTCCGCTGTTCGGCTGGCCGGTCCACCCCCACCGGGCGGGTCACGCCAAACTCCACCCCCACCGGGCGGGTCACGCCAAACAACGCGCTTACCCTAGCGCCCTCGCGGGGACGGGGTCACTCTTTTCGGGCCCCCCCCGGGCGGGGGTGGCCGCGACCTTCCCAGGCAGTATAGCCCAGCCCGCGGCCCGTCGCCAGGGGGATCCCGGGGCGAGGGGGCAGGCCGGCAGCGCCTCAGCCCGTTATCAGCTCGAGGAGGCGCTGGGCGTTGCGGACGGCGTGGGCCTCGGCGTCGTTGTTGAAGTAGACGTAAACATCCTGCCCCTCGCC
>JACPHL010000207.1 GCA_016188625.1 Candidatus Rokuibacteriota bacterium
CCCCCTGCTGCCCGGTGAAGAAGACCGTCACGGTCACGCTGGTGCACGCGGTGCAGGGGCAGGGGGTGCAGGCAGTGGGCGGAGAGTAGCTCCCGCCGGGGTTGTAGGTCGCCACGGCCACCTGGCGGGTGAAGCCGGGGTAGCCCGAGACGGCCGCCGCGCTCCCCCCGGTGTCCAGGGTGGAGAGGGTGCCGTAGGGGGTGCGCTTGGCCTGCTCGACCACCTCCAGGGCCAGGCCGGTGGCGACCGTCTGCAGCCCCCCGCCGGTGACCCCGTACATCGAGAGCGGGAAGGAGGCGGCCAGCCCGATCAGGGCGATGGCCAGGAGCAGCATGGCGACCATCAGCTCGACCAGGGTGACCCCGCGCTCGCCCATCGCGCGACTCCTCCCCGTCCTCAGCACGGCGGGCTCGCCAGCTGGACCCCCCCGGCCGCGGTCACGGTCAGGATCACCGAGCAGGCCGATGGGTCCGTGATGTTGATGGTGACCGTCCCGGCCGTGGTGGTGCCGATCGGGTTGAAGGTGAAGGTCTGGCTCGCGTCGGAGACCGTCGCGCCCTGAGAGAGGGTCACCGGCCCCTCGACCGAGGTCCCGCCGCAGGAGGTCTCCCAGATCTGGTACTGGTTGTTGGCGGGAAAGCTGATGCAGTGGTTCACCGCCCGGGTGATGGCGAGCTGGCGGGTCTGCCGGATCGCCATCGCCATCTCCTCGCTCGCCCCCTTGGTCTTCGTCACCGCGAGGATGTTCCCCATGGTGGGGAGGAAGGCGACGGCGAGGATCGCCAGGATGACCAGGATGATGCTGACCTCGACCATGGTCAGGCCGGCCTCGCTCCTGCGCATCGTCACCACACCCTCCCTAGCCCTCGATCCGGGGGCGCGGCACGGGTCGGGCGCGAGGCTGGGGAGGCCGGGGGTGGGGGGAAACCGCAAGGTCGCCCCCTCTCTTCGGCAGCCCGGCCGTCAGCTCCGCTGACCCGTGACTTTGCGCCGCCGCGTCGCCGCGGGTTCGCCCTTGTCGGAAAGGGGCCCTGGACGTCTCGATCGGCCATCACTCTGCTCCTCCCCCCGGGCCGCTGTCAAGGGAAATCACGCTGTTCCGAGCAAAAAATATGCCAGTCACCGGCCGCGCGGTTAGGGTGGATGTCTCCTTACACTGTGCGAAGCCGTGGAGGCTTCCAGGGGTGCTCGACCCGGCGCGGATCACGGCCCGCTTGACAATTCTCGCCCCCGCACTGACAGAATTTGTCACCCTTCGGACCTCGGGCCGCTCCCGGCAGGAGCTCACGCCTCGACCTTCCGGGCGAAGGCCGTGACCCGGTTCTTCCCGCCCTGCTTGGACTGGTAGAGGGCCGCGTCGGCGGCCCTGAAGATCTCCTCGTGGGTCTTCGCGTCCTCGGGGAAGGCCGCCAGGCCGACGCTCACCGTGACGGGGGTGCCGTTATCTGGGGCCTTGATGGAGGCGGCGACCCCACGCCGGAGCCGCTCCGCGAAGAGGGTGGCGTCGTACTTCGTGGTCTCGGGGAGGATCACGGCGAACTCCTCGCCGCCCACCCGGCACGGGACGTCGCCCTCCCGGGAGACCGAGCGGAGCAGGCGCCCGAGCTGCTGCAGGACGGCGTCCCCCTGCTGGTGCCCGTAGCGGTCGTTGTAGAACTTGAAGCTGTCGATGTCCACGATCATCAGGCTGAAGGTGTGGCCGAAGCGCGAGGACCGGTTCAGCTCCTCCCGGAGCCGTATGTCGAAGTGGCGCCGGTTCCCCACCTCGGTCAGCTCGTCGGTGAGGGACATCTCCCGGAGCCGGACGTTGGCGCTCCGGAGCTCCTCGTTGATGCCCTCGAACCGGGAGCCGTACTCCTGGACCTGGGCGGCCTGCTGCTGGAGCGTGGCGAGGACCTTCCCGAAATCCCGCATGAGGGCCCCGACCTCGTCCGCGCGGCCCACGGCGAAGAGGGCCTCCAGGCCCTCCGGGAGGGCCGGCCCGGCCTGGGCGTTCTGGCCCACCGGGGCGGGACCCTCGGCCCGCGCGACCCCGGTGAGGGACTCGGAGGCGTGCCGGGCCACGGAGACGACGCCCTTGATGATGTCCAGGCAGATGTAGAGCCCGATCGCCTCGAGGACCGTCAGGACGAACACCACCGTCAGGAAGAAGCCCCGCCCCTTGGGGTAGATGATCTGATGCGTCACCTCCGGGATGAGGAGGGGGAGGCCGAGGTAGACGACGAAGAGCAGGGGCAGAAGCCCGGCGATGGCGAAGCCCAGGAAGAACTTCGCCCGGATCCCCTGCCCCCGCAGGGCGACCTCGGGACCGACCCCTTTGACGGCGTCTCGCGGGCTCATCCCAGGTACCAGGCCAGGAGCGGCTCGCCCCCGAGGGCCGCCACGAGCCCGCCCAGGGCGAGGAACGGGCCGAAGGGCACGGGGTCCTTCCGCCCCTTCCGCCCGAGGAGTAACAGCAGCACCCCGGTTACCCCGCCCGCCAGGACCCCCGCGAAGATCGCCACCAGCACGAGCTGCCACCCCAGGAAGGCCCCGAGCATCGCGGCCAGCTTGACGTCGCCCCCGCCCATCCCCCCGCGGCTCGCCAGGGCGATGAGGTAGAAGATCCCGCCGGCCAGGAGGCAGCCGAGGAGCCCCCCGAGCAGCCCGCGGATCGAGGGGTAGAGCTGCATCGCCAGCCCCACCACGATCCCCGGGAGGGTGATCCGGTCGGGGATCAGGAGGGTCTCGAGATCGATGAAGGTCACCGCGATCAGGACGAGGCCGAGGAGGAACGCCCGCAGCCCCTCCCAGGTCGGCCCGAGCTGCCAGAGGACGAGCAGCCCGAGCCCCACGGCCAGGGCCTCGACCAGGGGGTACCGCCACGAGATCGGCCCCCGGCAGGCCCGGCAGCGGCCGCGGAGGACGGCGAAGGAGACGAGGGGGATGTTGTCGTAGAAGCGGATCGCCGCGCCGCAGCCCGGGCAGTGGGAGGGCGGCGAGACGACGCTCTCCCCGCGCGGCAGGCGCGAGGTGCAGACGTTCAGGAAGCTGCCGAGCGCCGCGGCCAGGGCGATGGCCAGCGGCCAGGCCACCACCGGGGAGAGCCCGCCGGGATACACCGCCGTCACTCCGCCCCCTCCTCGGTCCGGGCCCGGGCGAGGTCGGCCAGGAGCTGCCGCCAGCGCCCTCGCTCCCGGACCGCCGCGAACCCCTCCGCCCCGAGCAATCGCTCCACATCCTCGCGGGAGACGCCGGTCTCGGCCTCGCCCACCGTCAGGATGAGGCGGTCGAGGACCGGGTAGCGGTCGAACACCCGGATCGCGGCCGCCAGGGCGAGCGCCCTCGGCTCGACCGCCAGCTGGCGCGCGGTCACCCAGAGGTCCCGGCCCTGGAGGGTGACGGCCTCGATCGCGCTGCTCACGCCGACGCCTCCAGGGGCGCCTCGGCCCGGAGGGTGCGCACCATCCGCTCGACCACGGCCACGAGGCGCGGATCGAAGGCCTTCCCGGCCTCGTCGCGGAGATAGCCGCAGACGGCCTCAGCCGGGAGCGCCTTCTTGTACGCCCGGCGCGAGGTCATGGCGTCGAAGACGTCGGCGAGGCAGGCCAGGCGGCTGACCGGGTGCTGGAGCCAGTCCCCGCGGACGAAGGGGTAGCCCTTGCCGTCGAACCGCATGTGGTGCTCGAAGGCCACGATCATCGGGAGCCGGTTCGCCCCGGGCATGCGGCTCAGGAGGTCGGCCCCCAGGATCGGGTGTCGCCGCATCGCCCGCCACTCACCCTCGTCGAGGAGGTCGGGCTTGCGGATGACCTCCAGGGGCACGGCGATCTTGCCCAGGTCGTGGAGCATGCCGCCCATCCCCACCTCCCGCAGGGAGTCCTGCGGGAGCCCCAGCAGGGCGCCGAGGCCGATGGAGATCACGGCGACGTTCACGGAGTGGTAGAGCGTGTACTCGTCGTAGGACTTGATGCTCGCCAGGCGCAGCACGAGGCCCGGGGTGGCGAGGATCTGCTCCAGCAGGGTCGAGGTGAGGGTCCGGAGCGTGGTGAACTGCTCCATGGTCAACGGCTCGCGGTTGCGGATGCTCGCCTCGATCTCGCGCAGCGCCTCGATGGAGCCGTAGTAGGCGCGGCGCGCCACGACCTCGCCGCTCTCCCGCTGGGGCTCCACCGGGGAACCCAGGGCCACGTGGGCGAGGCGCCTCCGGGCCAGCCAGCCCGCGGGGTCTGGCCCGATCCCCCCCGTGAAGGCGTCGAACACGCCGTCGATCTCCCGCTCCTCCAGCCCCGGCTGGAAGGTGACGGTGCCGATCCCGCGCTCGGTCTGACAGACGTCGAGGAACTGGCGGTAGACCAGGCTCTCCCGCGGGAGGATGCGATCGTTGGCGATGAGCAGGTCCCCGAGGAAGCGGTAGGTGAGCTTCCCGTGGGCGTCCAGGAAGGTCGCGAGCGCCCGGTAGAGGACCTCCTTGGCCCTCCGCGTCTGCGGGTGGTTGGCCTGGTAAAGGCCGGCCGTGCGCACCAGGCCGGTCAGGTGCGTGAAGATGAGCCGCATCTGCTCCACGGAGGTCACGGCGCTATCCGTCATCGCCATCCCTCATGGCGCCGGCCATGGCGTGCCGCGAGGCGCGGAGGGCCTCGGCCGCCATGTCGCGGATGCGCTTCTCGACCCGATTCCAGAACCAGACGCGGCGGCTGGCCAGCTCGGAGAGCGCCCTGCGCGCCTCCGGCGTCCCGATCGCTGCCAGGGCGTTGATCGCCTCGTGTCTGATCGCCAGGTCGTCCGGGGCCCCGAGCCCCGGCCGGGTGACCAGGCCGTGCAAGGCCGCCACCGCCTCCTCGTCCTGGAGGGCGCCCAGCGCCCGCACGGCCGCGCCGCGTACCGTGGGGTCAGGGTCGTCGAGGCACCGGATGAGGGGCGTGACGGCCATGCGCCCGCCGATCACGCCGAGGGCGCGGACGGCCTCCAGCCGGACCCGGGGGTGGGGATGGTCGAGGACGTTGACCACCGACAGGAAGGTCGATTCGTCGCCGATCTTGCCGAGGATGCTGACCACGTTCCGCACCACGTACCAGCGCGACTCCGTGAGGCGGGGCAGCAGGGCCGGGACGACCGACGGGCCCACCGTCGCCAGCACCTGGCACAGCCGGGCGCGCACGCGCCGGTCGCCCTCCTCCGCGAGGACCGCCGAGAACTCGTCCGCCCCCTCCCGCCCGACGGCCCGGAGGTACTCCGCGGCCAGGGCCATCTGCTGGGTCTCGGTGCGCCGACGGAGGATGCCCGCCACGAGCTCATCTGCTGGGTCTCGGCCCGCCGGCGGAGGATGCCCGCCACGAGCGAGACGTGGGTGCGGCCGGCCATCCGCCGCATGAAGAGGGCGTAGCGCCGCGGGTGGTCCCGCATCCAGCCCGTCCCGAGCTGGGTGGTGGTGGACAGGTTCTTCAGCACGTTCACGGCCAGGTCGAGCCGGCCGCGCGCGAGGGCCTCGCCCATGATCTCCTCGAGGGCGTCCACGGCGAAGGCGGGGTACTCGTCGCCGTCCACCCGGAAGATCAGGGCCAGCAGGATGTCCGCGCTCCGCTCGAGGAGGACGTCGGGGTGGCACGCGGCCAGGATCTCCTTGCGGAGCTCCACGAAGAGGGGGTCGTCGTGGGCCAGCTCCTCGGCCGGGCCGGGCGCGAGCCCCGGCTGCTGCCGCCGCTCGAGGGCCGCGGTGACGGCCTCCAGCAGCCGCTGGCGCTTGCCCGCCTCCACCGGGAACTCGAGGAGCTCGCCGGTGAGCGACATGAACAGGTCGGCGGGCACGAGCTTGGCGATCCTGCCCATCTCGTCCTCGGTCGCCTGCGCCAGGAGGTTGAACGCGACCACGTCGCTCGCCGCGAGCGGGACGAGCCAGTTGGTCAGGAACGGCCGCAGGATCGCGGCCGGGAGGTTCAGCACGGCCTCCGTCACCGTGCGGAGGCGGACATCCCGATCGCCCGCCCCGCCGGCCATCGTCCCGAGCAACTGCACCGCCGGGTAGAGGACGTCCACGCGGCCGTCGTCGGTGAGCGAGTGGAACCAGCCCAGGAGCCGATCCCGATCGTAGGAGAGCGCGCCGAAGTGCTCCTCGGTCCGCTCCAGGATCGCGTGGACGAGCCTGTCCAGCTCGTCCTCCTCCGGCCGGGCCTCCTCGGCCTCGACCCCCGCCCCTCCGGTCGGCTCGCGGACGGTGATGTGGACGACCTTCCGCCGCCCGAGGAGGGCGGAGGCCCCGGCCACCGAGTCGAAGCTCTCGGCGGGCTGGTTGAGGAGGTCGAGGAAGGCCTCCAGCTCCCAGTCCTCCACCGAGGGGTCGATGGAGAACTCGACGATGCCGCGGGCCTCGAGGTCGAACCGAAACGCCTCGAGGGTCGCCTCGAGCATCAGGACCTCCTCCCCGGCCCAGTGGAAGCGGTCCTTCCCCACCCGGATCGGGAAGGTCATCCCCTCCTGGAAGAAGCCGTCGAGGGATCGGTGGAGCCGCCGGACCCAGGCCGTGGCCATCTCGCTGCCGGGCGGGTAGAGGCTGAGGGACTTCTTGGCCGCGATCAGGGCCTTCAAGAAGAGGACCAGGATCTGCTGATTGCCCATGCCCTATCCGACTCCGCCCGCCGAGGCCCCGCCGTCAGCCCGCCCGGCGGATGGCCCTCGGCGCGCGGGACGCTCACCGTCTCCAGGGCGCGCCGAGAATCCACACCACGCCGGGGGCCTCGGCTTGAGGACCCTTCATTTTAGCAGGAGACTGCCCGGCGCTTAAAGCGCGAAATCGGTGTCCGGCCGCCCGCTGGCATCCCCCGGCGGCGGTTCCCGACCCCTTCCCGGGGTGCCCTGGCTAAGCTAGCACAGGTCGGCATCGTTGACCGCCAGGGTGATCCTGCCGTTGGTGGCGTCGTAGGTGTAGTCGCCGCTGGGACACTGGAAGATCGGGGGGCTCGGATTGACCAGGCCGTTGAGGAGGCCCTTGCCGGGCGGGAAGTTCCCGTCGTGCTTGCCGTAGTAGATGGCGGCGGCC
>JACPHL010000012.1 GCA_016188625.1 Candidatus Rokuibacteriota bacterium
ACGTCGGTCAGCAGCTCGTCGGCGGCCCGGACCAGCTCGGCCCGGCGCTCGCGCTCCTTGTAGGCCTTGGGGAGGCTCGCCCGGAGGAACTTGTCCACCCGCCGGAGGATTGGCGAGAAGGCCCCGCCCGCGAAGCGCGGCTTGGCCTCGTAGAGGAGCCCCAGGGTGATGTAGGAGGGCGCCTCGAACTGGAAGGCGTACTCCTCCTCGGCCCCCTCCGCCTCCTCCTCGAGGAGGCCGCGGTACATCCGGATCACCTCGAGCGACTTCTCCTTCCGGTTGTGGGCCTTCTCGGTGTTGAGGGCGAGGATCTGGTAGGCGACCTCGGGCTCGGGGATCAGGATGGCCGGGATCGCCTCGGCCTTGAGCTTGACCAGCGCGGCGCGGCGGTGGTTCCCGTTGGGGGTCCAGTACTCCCCCGGTTTCGGGGAGACCACCACGACGGGGTCCACGAAGCGGTCGAGTTTCTTGATGACCTCCTGGAGGCGCTTGACGTGGGGGGCCGAGAGGTCGCGCTGGTAGGGGGTCGGCTCGACCTTGTCGAGGGGGAGGAGGACGAAGAGCTGCCAGTGCTCCCCGACCGGGTCCCGGTAGGTCGCCAGGACCTCGCCCCCGTCGGCCTCGACCCGCTCCGCCAGGGCCTTGAGGCTCGAGGGCGGCTCGTCCCCCTGCTGCCTCCTCGCCATCGCCCCTCCGGGGCCGGGCGCGTCCCGGGCCCCTCGCGGTCGAGATCGTAGCAGGAGGCGACCGCCCGCGCAACTGCGTCAGAGGGGGGCAGCGCCCCCCTCTGAACTACCAGTCGTCGCCGAGGGTGAGGACCATCCGGGCCCAGAGCCCGTCGCGCTCCCAGGCGGACCCGCCGTCCGCCATCCCCCAGGACCTGGTCTCCGCGCAGCGGGAGCAGTAGGTGGCGCCCGGGAACTCGAACGCGCACGCCGGGCAGCACGGCCCCTTGCAGACGGTACACTGGAAGTCTTCGCGCCAGCCGTTCAGCGAGCTTTCGCACCCACCGCAGTATCTTTTCATCGGCCTCTCCTCAGGGGGCTTCCCTCCCGTACCCGGCGGAGGCGCGATAGCGCTCACGCGTGGCCGGGATGTAGCGCGCCTCCAGCTCCTTCCAGTAGTCCACGCGGGCCATCTTGTGGTGGCTCTCCGTGGGGTGGCCCCCGGTCAGCTCCTCGAGGCGCCACTGGGCCCGCTCCTGGCCCTGGGCGAGGTCATCGAGGGCGTTCCAGACCGCGTACATGGCGGCGTGCGGCGCGTAGATGGTGATGAAGATGAACCGGTAGCCCAGCTCCCCGAGCTCCTTGAAGGTGAACGGCTCCGGGTCGGCGCTCCACCGGAAGGAGGACGAGTAGTTGAACGCCAGCGGGAGGTCCGGGTGGGTCCGGCGCATCGCCTCGGCGAAGGCCACGGCGGGGGCGCGCTCGGGCCCCGAGAGCTCGCACCACACCAGGTCCACCCCGAGGTCGGCGTAGGCTCGGCCCCGGCGGATGGCCTCGTCCAGGCTCCCCCCGACCGCCCCGTAGGCGTCGGTCCGGGCGATCAGCACGAAGTCCGGGTCCAGGCGGTCCCGCTCCTCCACGCCGGCCCTGAACTTGCCGACCGCCTCGTCGAAGGGGAGGATAGTCTTCCCGGCGATGTGGCCGCACCGCTTGGGGTACTGCTGGTCCTCCAGGTGGATCCCGGCCACCCCGGTCTTCACGAACTCCTGCACCGTCCTGAGGGTGTTGAGGGCGCTCCCGTAGCCGTCGTCGGCGTCGGCGATCACCGGCACCTCGACGGCGCCGGCGATGTGGGAGGCCATCCGGGTCACCTCGGTCATGGTCAGGAACCCCATGTCCGGCCAGCCGTGGAGCATGGAGACCGAGTAGCCGCTCATGTAGACGGCCTTGAGGCCCGCCCGCTCCGCGATCTGGGCGTCGAGGGGGGAGTAGACGCCCGAGGTGAAGACGTAGGGCTCCCGGGCCAGGAGCTCCCGGAAGCGACGCGCCTGGGTTCCCATGACGGCTGATCCTCCTCCGGGTGCGTCATCCGGCGCGGGCCGTCCGGACGGCCTCGCGTCCGCGGCAGGCCAGGCACGTGGCGCGCCTCCCGTCGCGGTCCGAGCAGGCCGGGCAGCAGGGACGGGCGCACCGGGCGCACACCCAGCTCTCGTAGTGGCCTCTCAAGCGCTCGCCGCACCAGCACCGCTCGTCCATCGGGACCTCCTTCCTCGCCTTCGCGGTCTTCGCGGTCGCCGCGCTGATCATGCCTCCAGCGTGCCCGCGGGATCGAGGCGGGGTCAAGACGATTGTCTTTATCGGGGCGATAGCGAACGCTGATGAGGCGGGGTTTATCGGGGTGATCAGGAACTCTGATCGGCGCCGAACTCGCGATTGCGGGGTATAATCGCCGGGATCACGGCGGAGAGGGAGGGGCGGCGTGGAGATCGGTCAGGTCGAGGCCTTCGTCGCGGTCGTGACGTTCGGCGGCTTCCGCCGGGCGGCCGAGGCCCTCCGGCTCACGCAGCCGGCCGTGAGCGCCCGGATCAAGACGCTGGAAGGGGCGCTCGGCGTGGCGCTCTTCGAGCGGGGGCAGGCGGGGCTGGCGCTCTCAGCCGCGGGGCGGGCCCTCCGGCCGCACGCGGAGCAGCTCCTGCGCGCGGTCGCGCTCGCCCGCCAGGCGGTCCACGACCTGCGGCCGTCCAGCGGCGGCGCCCTCCAGATCGCGGCCTCGCTCTCCATCTGCACCTACCTCCTCCCGGACGTCCTCAAGCGCTTCCAGGCCGCCCGCCCGGCGGTCATGGTGACGGTCCGCTCGGGTCACTCCAAGGAGGTGCTGGAGATGGTCTTGCGGGGCGAGGCCGAGGTCGGTCTGGCGCGGTCGCTCCACCATCCGGCGGTGGAGACGGTGAGCCTGCGGGACGATCCCCTCCTCCTGGTCGTCCACCCCACCCATCCGGCGGCCCGGGCGCGTCGCGCCCGCCTCGAGGAGGTGGCGGACCGGCCGCTGATCTTCTTCGATCGCGGCTCGAGCGACTGGACGCTCAGCCACGGCCTCTTCCGGCGGGCCGGGCTGGTCCCGAACGTGGTGCTGGAGGTGGAGACGATCGAGACCGCGAAGCGGATGGTGGAGCGGGGGCTGGGGCTGGCCTTCCTCCCTCAACTGGCGGTCGCCGGCGACCTCCGCCGCGGGGCCCTCGTCGAGGTGAGGATCCTCGACGCCGAGCCTCTCAGCCGGAGCCTCGACGCGATCCATCCGCGGGACCGCTCGCTGAGCGAGGAGGCGCTGGCCCTCCTCAGGGTCCTCCGGGCCACGGTCAGCGAGGTGGATGCGGGCCGGAGGGGCGGCCGGCGCCGCGCCCGAGCCCGGCGGCGCGCCCCGCGCTGAGCGCCCCGCGGGGGGCATCAGCCCCTCGCTCCACACGCTCCGCGGCGCACCCGTCAGTGGCTCGCCGGGCGGGGCCCCTCCTCTTTGTCATCCGCTCGCCTGTCGGCTTCCCCACCCGGCTCGCTCACGACGGGGACCCGCGCCGCTCCGCTTACCGTTCCGCTCGGGGCCGACGCCTCCCCCTCAGGTCCAGGCCGCCGAAGGGGGCTGGCGCGGTGATCTTGGCGCAACGCTCTGACCGGTCCGCTTCGAGCGGCGGCTTCGCCGCCGCAACCTTGGGGGGAGGTTTGGGAACTTGATCTCGTTCAGGGACTTCTTGCCGAAGTTCTTGGTCTTGAGCAGCTCGGCCTCGGACTTCTGGACCAGATCGGCGATGTTGCGGATGTTGGCCGTCTTGAGGCAGTTGGCCGCCCGGACGGAGAGCTCCAGCTCCTCCACGCTCCTGAAGAGGTTGTCGCTGAGCTCGAACGTCGGCGTCTCGACCGGGACCTCCTCCGCGGGCTCGAGCCCGGTCGGGAAGCGGCAGAGGAGGTCGAAGTGGTCCTCGAGGATCAGGGCGGCCTCGCCCATGGCGTCGTCGGGGGCCACGCTCCCGTTGGTCCAGATCTCCAGCGTCAGCCGCTCGTGCCCCGGCTTCCGCCGGGCAGGGTCCACCTGGAAGTTCACGCGCTGGATCGGCGAGAAGTCGGCGTCCATGAGGAGGGCGTTGACCGGGAGGGACTCGAGCTCGCGCTTGTCGGCCGGCACGTAGCCGCGCCCCTTCTCCAGGCAGACCTCCATCTCGAGGACCCCGTCCCTGTCGAGGGTCGCCAGGACCTGGCCCGGGGTCAGGATCTCCACCTGGGCGTCGGGCTCGAAGGCCTCGGCCTTGACCGGCTTGGGGCCGGTGGCCTTGAGACGGATCAGCCGGCTCCGCTCCCCGTGGAGCTTGAAGACCACCTTGCGGAGGTTGGCGAGGATGTCCAGGGTGTCCTCGATGACGCCCGGGAGGTGGGAGAAGCCGTGGAGCACCCCCTCGATCTTTGCCCACGTCGGCGCGGCCCCCTCGACGGAGGATAGGAGCACCCGCCTGAAGGCGTTCCCGACCGTCAGGGCGAAGCCCGGCTCAAAGGGCTCGATGACCACCTTCCCGTAGTCTGGTTTGAGGGTCTGCCACTCGTGTTTCTTCGGAAGCTGATACGTCTGGGTGCTCATGCGTCCTCCTGGACTCGGGTTCTGACCGCCGGGGCTCCGGCGCGACCTCCCATTATAGTCGGATCGCCCGCCGAAGGGAAGCACGACTCTGGTTGACAGCCCTCGCCGGGACCGGTAAAATCAAACAGAATTTATGTTTTTTGGGGATTTCTGAGGTACCCTTGATGCGCGTCTTGGCCCTTGATGTAGGGGATCGGAGCATCGGCTTGGCCGTCTCCGACGAGCTCGGGCTCACGGCCCAGGCCCTCGAGACGCTGACGCGTCGCGGACTTCGGGCCGATCTGGCCGCCCTTCGACGGATCGTTGAGGAGCGCCAGATTGACGAGGTCGTGGTCGGCCTCCCCCTCCGGCTCGACGGCGGCATCGGTCCCCAGGCCGAGAAGGTCCAGGGCCTGGTCGAGGCCCTCCGCACCGTCCTGCCGGTCCCGGTCTGCCTCTGGGACGAGCGGCTCACCACCCAGGCCGCCGAGCGGGCCCTCCTCGAGGGGGGGGTCCGGCGGGCCCGCCGGAAGCAGGTGGTGGACCAGGTCGCCGCCGCGCTGATCCTCCAGGGCTACCTCGACCGGAAGCGCCATGGCAGGGACGCCGGGACCGAACGGTAGGTCGGGCTCCTGGCGCGGCGTCCTGGCGGGCGGGCTCGCCTTCCTCCTCGCCCTGGTGGCGCTGACCGAAACCCTCCGGCTCTTCATCGCGGGGCCCGCGGTCCTCTATCGCGCCCGGACCATCGAGATCCCGCCCCAGATGGGGGTCCTCGAGCTGGCCCGCCACCTGGAGGATCAGGGGGTCATCCGCAACCGTTTTACCTTCGTCGCGCTTGCCCTGCTCCGCGGGACCGCCCGCACCCTCAAGGCGGGGGAGTACGAGGTCCCGCCCCGGACCAACGCCCTCGCGGTCCTCGCGCTCCTCGAGCTCGGGAAGGTCAAGCCGCACCTCCTGGTGCTCCCGGAGGGGTTCACCGTGCGCGAGCTGGCCCGGCAGCTGGAGGCCGAGGGGCTCGCCCCCTCCGAGGAGGTGCTCGCGGCCAGCCGCGACCGCCGGGTTCTCCAGATGCTCGGGATCGAGGCCGACAGCCTGGAGGGCTACCTCTTCCCCGACACCTACCGGGTCTTCAAGGGGATGCATCCGGGGGAGATCCTGGCCCGGATGGTCCAGCGCCTCCGGGAGGTCGTGACCCCGGACCTGATCGAGAAGGCCCAGGCCCAGGGGCTCGACCTCCACGGGCTCCTGACCCTGGCCTCGATCGTGGAGCGCGAGGCCGTCCTCCGCGAGGAGTTCCCCCTCATCGCCGCGGTCTTCTGGAACCGGCTCAAGCGGGACATGCTGCTCCAGGCGGACCCGACGGTCGCCTACGCCGTGGGCAAGGACGGTCGGGCCCCCACCCGCGCCGACCTCATGGTGGATTCCCCGTACAACACCTACAAGTACCGCGGCCTCCCGCCCACCCCCATCGGCAATCCGGGCAAGGCCGCGATCCTGGCGGTCCTCAACCCCGCCAAGGTCCACTACCTCTACTTCGTCTCCGTCGACGACCGCCGGCACCACTTCTCCGCGACCCTGGACGAGCACAACGCGGCCGTGGCCCGCTATCGGCTCTTCCGGGCCCGCGGGCTCCTCTAACCATGTGTCCCGCTATAACACCACGCGGCGCGGGGACGACCGGGATGAGGGCGAGGGACGAGCGGGCGGTGGCGAGGGCTCCCGTCAATGGTGGGGCGACGGCCCCGGAGGCGGTGCCCGCTCTCTACGGCCTCCTCCGCCGGCTCACGCGCCCGCTCCTCCGCTCCCTGTTCCAGTTCCGGGTCCTCGGGCTCGAACAGGTCCCGGGGAGCGGGCCGTTCATCGTCGCCGCCAACCACGCCAACTACCTCGACGCGGTGGTCCTCGGGGCGGCCCTGCCGCGCTGGATCGCCTTCCTGGTCACGCCGTGGGTCTACCGGGCCACCCCGCTCCACCCGTCCTTCCACCGCCACGTGGGCTCGATCCCGATCAACCTCGAACGCCCGGACCCCGGCGCGATCCGGCGGGCCCTCCGGGTGCTCGAGGGGGGGGGCGTGGTGGGGATCTTCCCCGAGGGTCCTTTCGGCCTGAACGGGCGCCTGATCGAGGGCCAGCCCGGGGTGGCCCTCCTCGCCCTCCGCTCCGGGGTTCCGGTGATCCCGGCGGCGATCGGGGGGACCTACGAGGCCCTGCTGGACCGGCGGTTTTACATCCCGAGGTGGACACCGCTCCAGGTCCGCTTCGGCGCGCCGCTTACCTTCCACCGCCCCGGGTCGAGGCCGCTGACGCAGCGGCTCCGTGAAGAGGTGACCCGCCGGATCATGGGGGAGATCGCCCGCCTCCTCGCTGCCGACGGCGACGCCCCGGGGCCGCCCGGGCCGAGGCGATGACCGCCACCCCTCCCCCCGGCGCGCCCTGGGGCGGTCGCTTCGTCCAGCCCACCGACCCGGCGGTCCGGGCCTTCACCGCATCCCTGCCCTTCGACCACCGCCTCTGGCCGTACGACCTCGAGGGGAGCGAGGCCTGGGCGCGGGCGCTGGCCAAGGGGGGGGTCCTGACCGAGGCCGAGCTGGAGGTCCTCCTCAAGGGCCTCGCCGCGATCCGGGAGGAGCTGGAGCGCGGCGCCTTCCCCTTCCGGCCGGAGCTCGAGGACATCCACATGAACATCGAGCGCCGCCTCCAAGAGAAGGTGGGCGAGGTCGGGGGGAAGCTCCACACCGGGCGCTCCCGGAACGACCAGGTGGCGCTCGACATGCGCCTCTACCTCCGGGCCGAGATCCGCGCCATCCGCCAGGCCATCCGCGACTGCCAGGCCGCCCTCGTCGCCCAGGCCGAGACCCACCCGGACGCCCCGATGCCGGGCTACACCCACCTCCAGCGCGCCCAGCCGATCCTCCTGGCGCACCACCTCCTGGCCTACGTCTTCATGCTCGAGCGCGACCGCGAGCGCTACCGGGACTGCCTGGGGCGGGTGGAGCGGCTTCCCCTCGGGGCCGGGGCGCTGGCGGGGACGACGGTCCCGGTGGACCGGCACGAGCTGGCGCGGGGCCTGGGCTTCGCGCTGCCCGCCCCCAACAGCGTCGATGCCGTCTCCGACCGCGACTTCGCCCTGGAGTTCCTCGGGACCTCGGCGATCCTGGCCATGCACCTCTCCCGCCTCGGGGAGGAGCTGGTCCTCTGGGCGAGCCAGGAGTTCGGGTTCGTGGAGCTCCCCGACGCCTTCGCCACCGGCTCGTCCCTGATGCCGCAGAAGAAGAACCCGGACGTGGCCGAGCTGATCCGCGCCAAGGCCGGGCGGGTCTACGGGGACCTGGTGGCCCTCCTCACGGTGATGAAGGGGCTCCCCCTCGCCTACCAGCGCGACATGCAGGAGGACAAGGAGGCCTTCTTCGACGCCGCCGACACCGTGAAGGCGTCCCTGGGGGTCCTCGCCCCGTTCCTCCGCGCCCTCGTCTTCCGGACCGACCGTCTCCGCGCCGCGGCCGGGGAGGGGTACACGACGGCCACCGATCTCGCCGACTACCTGGTCCGCCGGGGAACCCCGTTCCGCCAGGCCCACGAGCTGACCGGGCGGATCGTCCGCTACGCCATCGAGCAGGGCCGGCCGCTCGCCGGGCTCACCCTGGAGGAGCTCCGCCGGTTCTCGCCCCTCGTCGGCCCCGACGTCCACCAGGCCCTGACCGTCGAGGCGTCCCTGGCCGCCCGCGAGGTCTATGGCGGGACCGGGCCGGAGGCCGTCCGCCGGGCGCTTGCCGAAGCCCGGGCCCTCCTGGAGGCCCCATGAGGGGCGGACGGCCTCGGGCGGTGACCCTCTCGGGCTCCGTCGGCCTCCCCGCGGCGGACTACCGGTGCCCCTCCGGGCACCTCGCGCGGCTCCGCTGCGGGACCGCACATCGGGGACCGCGGTCCCGCTCCCTCGCCCCGGGCTCGGGCCGCTCCGCCGCGCTGAGTCCGCCTGCGGCTCAGCCGAAACGTCGCCCTCAAGGGTCACACGCCGAGGCCGGGCATGAAGTAGTTCTGCCTCGAGCCCCCGCGCGGGAGGCGTCGGCCCCGAGCGGAACGAGAAGCATGAAACGCGGCGTCCTGATCGTCGTCCTCGTCGGCCTGGCGCTCGTCGCCTGCGGCAGGCGCGGCCCCCTGGTCGCCCCCGAGCGGCGCCTCCCCGCCGCGGTCCAGGACCTCGCCGTCGCGGTCGAGGGCCCGGCGGCCGTCCTGACCTGGACCCTCCCCACCAAGCGCGTGGACGGGAGCCCCCTGAAGGACCTCGCGCGGCTCGATGTCTTCCGCCGCGAGGAGCCGGGCGAGGGGCCGCCGCGCCCCGCGGTGGCGAGCGGGCGCGGGGTGGCCGGCTTCGAGCGGGTCGCCGCCGTGAGGGTCGAGGAGCCGGCCCCGGCACGGGTCGAGGGCGGTCGCGCGACCGTCACCGACGCCGAGGGGATCGAGTTCGGCCGGCGCTACACCTACGTCGTCCTCTCGGTCGATGCCCGGGGGCGGATGAGCCCGCCGTCGAATCGCGCGACCGTGGCCTTCCTGGCCGCGCCGCGGCCGCCCGAAGGGCTCCGGGCCACCGCGGGGGATCGCGAGGTCCGGCTCGCCTGGCAGCCGCCGGCGACCCTGGAGGACGGCTCCCCGGTCCCGGGCCCGCTCGTCTACCAGGTCTTCCGGAGCGACAGCCCCGACCGGCCGGCAACCCGCCCCCTCAACCCCGAGCCGCTCACGAGCCCGGCCTTCACCGACCTCGGGGTCCGGAACGACGTGACCTACGTCTACACCGTCCGCGCGCTTCTCGGCCCCGGGGGGCCGGTGGGCCGGGCCTCCGAGGCGGTCCAGGCGACCCCCGAGGACCTGACCCCGCCCGCGGCCCCGCGGAACCTGTCGGCGGTCGCGGCCCCGGGCGCGATCCTCCTGGCCTGGGCGGCGGGGACCGAGCCGGACCTGGCCGGCTACCACGTCTACCGCTCCACCGCCCCGGGCCGGGGGTACGAGCGGCTCACCGCCGCGCCCCAGAGCGAGATCACCTATCAGGACACGGCCGTGACGAAGGGGCGCACCTACCACTACGTCGTGACGGCCGTGGACCGTTCCCGCCGCGCCAACGAGAGCGTCCCGTCGTCGGAGGCGAGCGCGACGGTGCGCTGACGCGCCTTGACGGCGCCCGCGTCCCGTGCTAGGGTCTGAAAAACTTTTCGCGGAGTGAAGATGGAGGAGTTCGCCTACCGCGACGGCCAGCTCTGCTGCGAGGAGACCCCCCTCGAGGCCGTCGCCGAGAGCTGGGGCACCCCGACCTACGTCTACTCGCGGCGCGCCATCCTGGGCACCTACGAGGGCTACGAGCGGGCGCTGGCCGGCCTCCCGCACCTGGTCTGCTACGCCGTCAAGGCCAACGGCAACCTGGCGCTCCTCTCGCTCCTGGCCGGGGCCGGGGCCGGGGCCGACGTGGTCTCGGGCGGCGAGCTGTTCCGTGCCCTCCGGGCCGGGTTCGATCCCCAGCGGATCGTCTTCGCCGGCGTGGGGAAGACCCGGGAGGAGATCCGGGAGGCCCTCAAGGCCGACGTCCTCTGCCTCAACGTCGAGTCGGCGGCGGAGCTGGCCGTCGTGGACGAGGTGGCGCGGGCCGAGGGGGTCCGGGCGCGGGTGGCGATCCGGGTGAACCCGGACATCGATCCCCAGACCCACCCCTACATCGCCACCGGGCTCCGGACCTCCAAGTTCGGGATCGCCCACGACGAGGCGCTGGACATCTACCGCGCGGCCGCCCGCCTCGGCGGGATCGAGGTCGTCGGGGTCCACATGCACATCGGCTCCCAGCTCCTCAAGGTCTCCCCGATCGCGGACGCCCTGGAGCGGGTGGCCGAGCTGGTCCAGGCGCTCCGGGGCGAGGGGTTCGCCCTCCGCTACGTGGACATCGGGGGCGGGCTCGGGATCCGCTACAAGGACGAGGCCCCGCCGAGCCACGAGGAGTACGTCCGCGCCCTCCGCCGGACCCTCGAGGCCCTGGGCGTCACGGTCATCCTCGAGCCGGGGCGCTCCATCGTCGGGAACGCCGGGGCCCTCCTGACCCGGGTCCTCTACCGGAAGCGCACCGGGGGGAGGCAGTTCGTGGTGGTGGATGCGGCCATGAACGACCTCATCCGCCCGAGTCTCTACAACGCCTACCACGAGATCCTCCCGGTCCGGAAGGCCGCCGGGCCGCGGGAGACGGTGGACGTGGTGGGCCCGGTCTGCGAGTCGGGGGACTTCCTCGCCAAGGAGCGCGAGCTGCCCGTCCTGCCGGAGGGGGCGCTCCTGGCCCTGATGTCGGCGGGCGCCTACGGCTTCGCCATGGCCTCGAACTACAACGCCCGGCCGCGGCCGGCGGAGGTGCTGGTCGCGGGCGAACGCTCCGCCCTGGTCCGGCGGCGGGAGAGCTACGAGGACCTGCTCGCCGGGGAGCTGCTCGCCGACGACCTGTAAACAGGGTGTCCGAATAAGGCGTTTGGGGGGAGGCAGGCCCCGAAGCCTTTCGCCAGCGGCGCAGCCGGACTGGCGAAAGGTGGGCTTCGCCCAGGGCCGTCGGACGGGGTCCCCGCCGGGCCCGAAGTGGTCACCCCCTTCCGGGACGGCCAGGTGGACGAGGCCAAGCTCCGGGAGCTGGTGGAGCTCCACGTCGCCCACGGGACCGACGCCCTGGTCCCCTGCGGCACCACCGGCGAGTCCCCGACGCTCTCCCACGAGGAGCACAAGCGGGTCATCGAGGTGGTCATCGAGGCCGCGGCCGGGCGGATCCCGGTGGTGGCCGGGACCGGCTCCAACTCGACCGCCGAGGCGATCGACATGACCGTGCACGCGGCCAAGGCCGGGGCCGCCGGGAGCCTCCAGGTCGCGCCCTACTACAACAAGCCGACCCAGCAGGGGCTCTACGAGCACTTCAAGGCGATCGCCGAGGCGGCGGGGATCCCCCTCATCATCTACAACATCCCGGGGCGGACCGGGGTCAACATCCTCCCCGAGACCCTCGCCCGGCTGGCCGAGGTCCCCACCATCGTGGGGGTCAAGGAGGCCTCGGGGAACCTGGAGCAGATGACCCAGGTGATCCTGGCCTGCGGCCCCGAGGTCACGGTCCTCTCGGGCGACGACACCCTGACCCTCCCCCTGATGGCCGTCGGGGGGCGCGGGGTGATCTCGGTCATCGCCAACTTCCTCCCCCGCGAGACGGCGGAGCTGACCCACGCCGCCCTGGACGGGGACTGGAAGCGGGCGCGGGAGCTCCACCTCCGGCTCTTCCCGGTCTCGCAGGCCATGTTCTTCGAGACCAACCCGATCCCGGTGAAGGAGACCATGGCGATGCTCGGGATGCTCCGGGCCGAGTGGCGCCTCCCGATGTGCCCCATGAGCGAGGCCAACCGCCAGCGGCTCCGCGCCGTCCTCGCCAAGGCCGGGATCCTCAAAGGCTAGCCAGGGGGCCTCCACTGATCACGCTGATGCTGCTTCGCCGGCCCCACCTTGGGGGGAGCGACGGCCTCCCGGCCCGCGGGGAGGCGTTGGTCCCGAGCGGAACGTTAAGCGGAGCGGCGCGGGTCCCCGTCGTGAGCGAGCCGGGTGGGGAAGCCGGCTCACGGGCTCAGAACGAAGGAGGAGGGGCCCCGCGCGGCGAGCCACAGACGGGTGCGCCGCGGAGCGTGTGGAGCGAGGGGCCGACGCCTCCCGCGCGGGGCGGAGCCCCCCTCCGAGTGTGATGATCGACGTGGTGGTGGCCGGCGCGGCCGGCCGGATGGGGAGCCGGATCGTCGCCCTGCTCAGGGAGACGGAGGACCTCCGGCTGGCCGCCGCCCTCGAGCGCCCGGGCCACCCGGCCCTCGGCCGGGACGCCGGCGAGGTGGCGGGGGTCGGGCACGCGAATGTCCCCATCACCGCCGAGGTCGAGGCCGCCCTCGGGCAAGGCCGCGTCCTCGTCGAGTTCACGACCCCGGAGGCGAGCCTCGAGCACCTCCGGCTCGTCGCCGCCGGGGGCGGGCGCGCGGTCATCGGGACCACCGGCTTCGCGAAGGCCCAGCTCGCCGAGATCGAGATCCTCGCCCGCCGCGTCCCCGTCCTCCTCTCCCCCAACATGAGCGTGGGGGTGAACCTCGCCTTCCGGCTCCTCGCCCAGATGGCGGGCGTGCTGGGCGACGACTACGACGTCGAGATCACCGAGATCCACCACCGGGGGAAGAAGGACGCCCCGAGCGGGACCGCGCTCAGGATGGCCGAGGTGATCGCCCAGGCCCTCGGGCGGGACCTCGGGAAGGTCGCCGTCTACGGCCGCCAGGGGATGCCGGGCGAGCGGACCCGGAGCGAGATCGGGATCCAGGCCCTCCGGGCCGGGGACGTGGTCGGCGAGCACACGGTGGTCTTCGGCGGCCTCGGGGAGCGCCTCGAGCTGACCCACCGCGCCCACTCCCGCGACACCTTCGCGCGCGGGGCCCTCCGGGCCGTCCGGTTCATCGCCTCGGCCGCGCCGGGCCTCTACTCGATGCAGGACGTCCTGGGCCTCAAATGACCTCCGGGGAGCTGCCATGAAGATCGTGCGCTTCACGACCGACGGGCGGGCGAGGTACGGCCTGCTCGAGCGGAACCAGGTGGTCGAGTGCCAGGGGACCCCGTACGGCCGGCTCACCCGGGGACGGCGCCGCTACCCCCTCAAGGCGGTCAGGCTCCTCCCCCCCTGCGTCCCGTCCAAGATCGTCGCCGTCGGGCTCAACTACCGGGACCACGCCGAGGAGGTCGGGCACGCCATCCCCCCGGAGCCGATCATCTTCCTCAAGCCGTCCACCGCCCTCATCGGCCCCGGCGACGACATCGTCTACCCGCCGATCACCGAGCGGGTGGACTACGAGGCCGAGCTGGCGATCGTCATCCGACGGCGGTGCCGAAACGTCACCGCCGCCGAGGCGCCCGGCTACATCCTGGGCTACACCTGCCTGAACGACGTCACGGCCCGCGACCTCCAGCGCCGCGACGGGCAGTGGACGCGGGCGAAGTCGTTCGACACCTTCTCGCCGATGGGTCCCTGCATCGTGACCGACATCGACCCCGACAACGTGGAGATCGAGGCCTACCTGAACGGCGAGCGGAGGCAGGCCTCCAACACCAAGCACTTCATCTTCCCGGTGGCCGAGGTGATCAGCTTCGTCTCCCGGGTCATGACCCTCCTCCCCGGCGACGTGATCTCGACGGGCACGCCGTCCGGGATCGGCCCCATGCAGGTCGGGGATCTGATCGAGATCCGGATCGAGGGGATCGGGAGCCTGCGGAACCGTCTCGTCGCCCCCCGGGCCCGGTGAGGGCGCCCGTGGTGATCTCCGTCCAGTGGGCCGACCGCCTGAAGCGCCTCCCGCCCTACCTCTTCGCCGAGATCGACCGCCAGAAGAAGGAGGCCCGCGCCCGCGGCGCCGACCTGATCGACCTCGGGATCGGCGACCCGGACATCCCGAGCCCGTCCCACGTCATCGAGGCCCTCGCCCGCGCGGCCCGCGACCCCAGGACCCACCGCTACCCGGACTACGAGGGGCTCCTGGCCTTCCGCGAGGCGGCCGCGGCCTGGTACCGGCGTCAGTTCGGCGTCACCCTGGACCCGGCCGCCGAGGTCCTCACCCTGATCGGCTCCAAGGAGGGGACCGCCCACATCCCCCTGGCCTTCTGCAACCCCGGCGACGTCGTCCTGGTCCCCGACCCCGGCTACCCGGTCTACCAGGCCGGGACCCTCTTCGCCGGCGCCGAGCCCTACTTCCTCCCGCTGCGCGGAGACCACGACTTCCTCCCCGACCTCGACGCGGTCCCGGCCGAGGTGGCCCGGCGGGCCCGGATGATCTTCCTCAACTACCCCAACAACCCCACGGCCGCCTGCGCCCCGCTCGAGTTCTTCGAGCGGCTCGTCCGCTTCGCCGAGCGCTGGGGCCTCATCGTCTGCCACGACGCCATGTACTCGGAGATCCGCTTCGACGGCGAGCGGCCGCCGAGCTTCCTCCAGGTCCCGGCGCCCGGGAGGTCGGGGTCGAGTTTCACTCCCTGTCCAAGACCTACTCCATGACCGGGTGGCGGATCGGCTTCTGCGTCGGGAACCGCGAGGTCCTGGCCGGGCTCGGGAAGGTGAAGACCAACGTGGACTCCGGGGTCTTCCAGGCGGTCCAGGAGGCGGCCATCGCCGCGCTCACCGGCCCCCAGGAGTACGTGGCCGAGGTCCAGCGGACCTACCAGGAGCGGCGCGACGTGGTGGTCCAGGGGCTCCGGCGCCTCGGCCTCCCCGTCCTGGTCCCCCGGGCGACCTTCTTCGTCTGGGCCCCGGTCCCGGGCGGGGGCTCCTCGACCGAGTGGGCAGAGCGCCTCCTCCGGGAGGCCGAGGTGGTGGTGACCCCGGGGGTGGGGTTCGGCCCGCACGGGGAGGGGTACTACCGGATCGCCCTCACGGTGGAGAAGGCCCGGCTGACCGAGGCCATGGAGCGCCTGGCGAGGTTCGCCCTGTGAGCCCGGTCCGCCCCCCCCGCGGCGAGCATGATAAGATCCTTATCGAGGACCTCCGCTTCTTCGGCCACCACGGGGTCAACCCGGCGGAGCAGGAGCTGGGCGGTTGGTTCTCGACGGATGTCGAGTTGTCGCTGGACCTGACGCCGGCGGCCCTCTCGGACGACGTCGGGGCCACGGTGGACTACAGCGAGGTGGCCCGGCTGGTGGTCAGGATCGGGACCGAGCAGCGGGTCCGGCTCCTGGAGCGGCTGGCCAACCCCCTGGTCGAGGCGCTCCTCCGCGAGTTCCCGGCCCGCGAGGTGTGTGTCCGGGTCCGGAAGCTGGCCCCGCGCCTCGGCGGGGCGCCCGGCGTGGTCGGGGTCGAGCTCCGGAGGTCGCGGTGAGATGACGCGGGTCTTTCTGGGCCTGGGCTCCAACCTGGGCGACCGCCTCCACCACCTCAGGGAGGCCCTGGCCCGGCTGGGCGCCCTCCCCGATGTCCGGCTCCTCGCCTGCTCCCGCTTCTACGAGACCGAGCCCTGGCCCGAGCGGCACGTGGCGCAGGGGCGGTGGTTCCTCAACTGCGTCGTCGAGGTCGAGACCGACCTCCAACCCCGGGTGCTCCTGGCCTGGCTCCAGGAGATCGAGACCCTCCTCGGACGGCCGCCCCACCCGGCCGGCCCCGGCCTCCTCGACTACGAGCCCCGGTCCCTCGACATCGACATCCTCCTCTACGGTGACCGGGTCGTCTCGGAGTTCGACCTCCAGATCCCTCACCCCCTGATGCACGAGCGCCGCTTCGTCCTGGTCCCCCTGGCCGAGGTCGCCGCCGAGGTCGAGCACCCGATCTTCTACCGCCCGATCCGCGACCTCCTGGCCGAGCTGGACGACGACCTCGGGATCCTCCCCTTCCAGGCCTAAGTGCCTCGGAGGGGGGCGCTGCCCCCCAACCGAACACCCCACCGGGCCTTCCGGCCCGGCGGGGACCCCGTTCGAACGGCCCTCCCGGCGAAGCCGGGGCGTTCGCCCTTCGGCGAACGCATCGGGCCTCCCTCCCCCAAGGTCGCGCGGGCCAAGCCCGCGCTCGGAGCGGACCACCCCCTCCGCGAGCCGATGGTCTAGGGCGCGGGAGCGCACCCTTTACTCGGACAGGGCCTGAGCCTCCGCCCTTCTGCGTTTCCCGCGTCCGGTCCTGTCTCCGGCCATCGCGCCGGGCGCGTCGCGCCGTCCGGGAGCCGAAGACCCGAGGAAGTCCGTCGGGGATAAGGCCGGAGCCGGCAGCCGACTTTTCCGCTTGACGCCGGCCCGGCGGCCGCGGTAGATTTCTCTTATCTGAGATAAGATTTCTCACTATGTGAGAATACATCGGCAACCGCTGGCACGCCGTGACATTGACCCTGGAGAGCTTTGAGGTCCGGGCC
>JACPHL010000208.1 GCA_016188625.1 Candidatus Rokuibacteriota bacterium
CGCTCGCCGTCAAGAAGGCGGCTCCATCGACCCCCCTCGTCATGGTCGCCGTCGGCGACCCTGTGGGAACGGGTCTCATCGCAAGCCTCGCCAAGCCCGGCGGGAACATCACCGGATTGACCTCGATCGCGGCGGACCTGGAGGGGAAGCGGCTGGAGCTGCTCCGGGAAGTGGTTCCTGAACTCTCGCACATCGCTGTCCTGTGGAATCCGGCCAGCCCGTTCCAGGTGGTGTCCGAGAAGGAGGTGCAGGCTGCAGCCCCGGCGTTACGCATGAAGGTCCAGTCCCTGGGGGTCCGAACCCGCGAAGAGTTCGACAACGCGTTCGCGGCAATCCTCAGGGAGCGGCCCGGCGCGCTGGTGGTCCTGGCGGATCGTCTGTTCCTGCACAACCGTGCCCTGATCATGGACTTCGCCACCAAACACCGCTTGCCAGGGGTGTACGCGTACCAGGAGCTGGTCGAGGCGGGCGGGTTGATGTCCTTCGGGCCGAGCTATCCGGGCATGCACCGGCGGGCCGCCTACTTCGTAGACAGGATCCTCAAAGGCACGAAGCCCGCGGACCTGCCCGTGGAGGCACCGGCCACGTTCGAGCTGGTCATCAATCTCAAGACGGCCAAGGCGCTCGGGCTGACCGTCCCCCCGTCGGTGCTCGCGCGGGCGGACCGGGTGATCGAGTGAGGGCCGCGCCGGAGGCCGGCGCGATGGCGCGCGACGATCGCTCGTGATCCGCCGCCGATTGGGGTAGACTGGAGGGGACTTCCAGGGGAGGGAGGCGGCTATGGCCGACAGACGATACCGGCAGCCGGGCTATAGGGACGCCTCGAGGGAAAAGCCGGGAAAGCGCCAGGGGCCCTCCGGCTCGCGCCCCCCGGGGATGCCCGGCAGCCGCAGCGTCGCCCGCTGCGCGGACTGCGGCACGCTCCTGCCCGCCACGACCGACCCGTTCGGCCAGTGCCCCCAATGCCGGGCGGAGCTGCACGCCTGCAAGCAGTGCTCGCACTTCGATCCCGGCCACCGCTTCGAGTGCACCCAGCCCATCCCCGAGCGCATCCCCGACAAGGGCGCCCGGAACGCGTGCCCCCTCTTCGCGCTCCGCGTCACGGTCGAGCGCACGACGTCCTCGGGGTCGATACGACCTGAGGACGCCCGGCGCGCCTTCGACAACCTCTTCAAGCCGTAGCGCGCGGCGGGGCGGTCGCGGGGCAGGGCCTCGACGTGTCCACATGAAGCGTGCCAGGCTTCTCGTGGGATCCACGGACGGTCTCTACGGGTTCGGGGCCGCCGGGCGGCGGGCCTTCGACGGCCACGAGGTCACCGCGCTCGCCCGCGAGGCCGCCCGGGCCTGGGCCCTGGTCGACGGCCGGGCGGTGTGGCGCTCGCGGCCGGACGGCGCGTGGGAGGAGGTGGCCCGGCTCGAGGCCGGCCCCGCCACCTGCCTGGCGGCGACCGCCCCCGGGCTCCTCGTCGGCACGGCGGGCGCGCACCTCTTCCGCCTCGACGACGGTCGGCTCCGCCGGGTCGAGGCCTTCGAGCGCGTCGAGGGGCGCCGGGCCTGGCACACGCCCTGGGGAGACCCGCCCGACACCCGGTCGATCTCCGCGGATGCCGGCAGCGCCGTCTACGTGAATGTCCACGTGGGGGGCGTGGCGCGCTCCACCGACGGCGGCCGGTCGTGGCACCCCACCCTCGACATCGAGGCCGACGTGCACCAGGTCCTCTGCCATCCGCGCCGCGAGGGGTTCGTGCTGGCGGCGGCGGCGGTCGGGCTGGGGATCAGCGACGACGGCGGCCGGTCCTGGCGGTTCGAGACCGCAGGCCTTCACGCGCGGTACCTCCGCGCCGTCGCCGTGGCCGGGGAGTACCTGCTCGTCTCGGCCTCAACCGGCCCCGGGGGGAAGCGGGCGGCGATCTACCGGAAGCGCTTCGGGAGCGACGGCCCGTTCGAGCGGTGCCGGCAGGGTCTTCCCGAGTGGTTCCCCAGCAACGTCGACACGGGCTGCCTCGCGGCGTCCGGGATGACCGTGGCGGTCGGGACCGATGAGGGGCTCGTGTTTCTCTCCGCCGATGCCGGGGCGAGCTGGGAGCTCCTCGCGAAGGACCTCCCCCCGGTGCAGGGCCTCGTCCTCGCGTGATCTGACGGCCGCCCGCCGCCACCCCGACTTGACATCTATGATATTAGCAGTATAATGCCACTATGCGTGCTCGAACGATGCTGTATATCGATCCCGAAGAGTTAAAAGCCTTGCGGGCCGAAGCCCGCGCCCAAGGGGTCTCACTGGCCGAGCTGCTCCGCCGGCTGGTGAGGGCGTACCTGGAGGCCCAGCGTCGGCCTCCGAGCCCGCCGTCCCCGAGCGCCTACCTGAAGCTCGTGGGGCTGGGGGCCAGCGGGCGGTCGGACATCGCCGCCCGCCACGATGCCTATCTCGGGGACGCCGTCCGCCGGTGAGCGTGCTCGTCGATACCGGCGCCTGGTACGCCCTGGCCGATACCTCCGACCGCCACCATGAGGCGGCGCGGCGGTTTTACACCGAGCAGGCCGGCCGGACGCCGTTCGTCACCACCGACCTCATTGCCGCGGAGACCTGGGCGCTCCTGAGCGCCCATCTCGGGCGGGCCGCCGCCCTCACCTTCTGGGCGACGTTGCGGGAGGCGCGGATCCCCATCCTCGCCCTGGAGCCGGCGGACCTCGAGGCGGCCTGGCACATCGCCCAGGCCTTCCCCGACCAGGCCTTCAGCTTCACTGACTGCACGACCTTCGCGCTCATGGAGCGGCAGGGGCTGACCGAGGCGTTCGCCTTCGACACCCACTTCCTCGTCTACCGGTTCGGCCCCAGCCGGCAGCGTGCCTTCCGCCGCCTGCCCGACTGACACCGACGCCTCCCTCGCGGGCCCACCCACCCTGCCCCCCCTGAGAGCCGGAGCCCTGTCACCCGATGCCGCTCGCGCGCTCTGGCCCCTCGGCTCGCGGAGGGATGGTCCGCTCCGAGCGCGGGCTCTGCCCGCGCCACTTGGGGGGAGGCTCGGCTCGCGGAGCGGTTCTCGCGGGAGCGAGACCGCGGAGCGCCCGACCGCCAGGGAGGGTAGGGGGGCAGAGCCCCCCTTCGAGTGTATCAGGGCTGACCGGCGACCCAGTCGCGGAGGGCGTCGGCGGTGGAGGGGAAGGCCAGCTCCTCCCAGGGGATCTCCGCCGGCGCCACGAAGGCGGCCTCGAGGACCTCGGACCCGCAGACCGGCTCGCCGGCGATGACGGTGGCGAGGTAGACCACGATCACGACCGAGACGCCGGGGTAGGAGTAGACGCCGTGGAGGCGGTCGAGCCGGACCTCGAGCTGCACCTCCTCGCGGGTCTCCCGGATCGCGGCCTCCCCGACCGCCTCGCCCCAGTCCACGAACCCGCCCGGGAACGTCCACTTCCCCCGCGCCGGGGCATGGGCCCGCCGGATGAGCAGGACCCGGCCGTCGCGGCACGGGAGCGTGCCCGCCACGAGCTTCGGGTTCAGGTAGAAGACGAACCCGCAGCCCTCGCAGACGGCCTCGCGCCGGCCGTCGGGGGGCACCGGCTGGAGCCCGAGCGTGCCGCCGCAGAGCGGGCAGAAGCGGCGGGTGTCGGGGCGAAGCTCGCGGTGGGGGTGCAGCGCTGACCTCCCGGGTCGCTCTCGCCCTCCAGCATAGCCGGACGGCCGGCACCGAGGCAAGGCCGAAGCCACCCCAGCCCCCTTGCAATCCCGCGAGGCTCTTGCTAGGCTGTCGCTCGTCCCCCTGAGCGGCATGGACCCTCGCGTCCCGGAGGACCCCCGGTGCTGAAGCCCTTGACCGACGAGCAGCGCCAGATCGTGGCGACCATCCGGGCCTTCGTCGAGAAGGACGTCCTCCCCGTGGTCACCCGGCTCGAGCACGAGGACCGCTACCCCCACGACCTCGTCGAGCAGATGAAGGGCCTCGGGCTCTTCGGCGCCGTCATCCCCGAGGCCTACGGCGGCCTCGGCCTCGATTACGGCACCTACGCCCTCATCATCGAGGAGCTGGCCCGTGGCTGGATGTCCCTGGCCGGGATCATCAACAGCCACCTCATCATGGCCCACTGCGTGGCGAGCTTCGGGACCGAGGAGCAGCGGCGCCGGCTCCTCCCACCCATGGCCCGCGGCGACCTCCGCGGCGGGCTCGCCCTCACCGAGCCCCACGCCGGCTCGGACCTCCAGGCGATCCGGACCACCGCGGTGCGGCACGGCGAGGAGTACCTTCTCACCGGGACCAAGATGTTCGTCACCAACGGCCGCTACGGCCGGGCCTTCGCCCTCCTGGCCAGGACCGACCCCGCGGCCGAGCCGCCCTACCGGGGGCTGAGCCTCTTCATCGTCGAGAAGGGGCACCCCGGCTTCCAGGTCGGCCGCGACATCGGCAAGCTCGGCTACAAGGGGGTCGAGACCGTGGAGCTCGTCCTCGAGGCGGTCCCGGTCCCGGCGGCCAACCTGGTGGGCGGGGTCGAGGGGCGGGGGTTCCAGCAGGTGATGGCCGGGCTCGAGGTGGGGCGGCTCAACATCGCCGCCCGGGCGGTGGGGGTGGCGCGGGCGGCCTTCGAGGAGGCGATCCGCTACGCCCAGCTCCGCCACGCCTTCGGCCGGCCGATCGCCGAGCACCAGGCGATCCAGCTCAAGCTCGCCGACATGGCGACCAGGGTGGAGGCGGCGCGCCTGCTCACCCACCAGGCTGCCGAGGCCAAGGACCGCGGGGCGCGCGCGGACCTCGAGGCCGGGATGGCCAAGCTCTTCGCCTCCGAGGCGGCCCAGGAGGTGGCCCTGGAGGCGATGCGGATCCACGGCGGCTACGGCTATACTACCGGGACACCCCGCTCATGCTCATCGGCGAGGGGACCAACGAGATCCAGCGCCTGCTGATCGCCCGCCGGCTCCTTCAGCGCTACGGCGAGCGCGCCGGCGCCTTCCGCAGCCTGGAGGAGCTCCCCGCGGAGCAGCGGCGACTGGTCCAGGCCGTCCGCACCTTCGTGGAGAAGGACGTCATCCCCGTCGCGGCGCGCTACGAGCAGGCCGACGAGTACCCCCACGAGCTGGTCGAGAAGCTCAAGGAGCTGGGGCTCTTCGGCGCGACCATCCCCGAGGCCTGCGGGGGCCTCGGCCTCGACTACACCACCTACGCCATGGTGGTGGAGGAGATCTGCCGGGGGTGGATGTCGGTCTCGGGGGTCCTCAACACCCACCTCATCATGGCCTACATCGTGCTCCACTTCGGGACCGAGGAGCAGCGCCGGCGCTTCCTGCCGGCCTTCGCCCGCGGCGACAAGCGCGGCGGCCTGGCCCTGACCGAGGCCGGGGCCGGCTCGGACGTCCAGGCCCTCAGGACGGCGGCCCGGCGCGAGGGTGACCACTACGTGATCAACGGGACGAAGATGTTCATCACCAACGGCCGCCACGGGAACACCTTCGCCCTCCTGGCCAGGACCGACCCCGCGGCCGAGCCGCCCTACCGGGGGATCTCGTGCTTCATCATCGAGAAGGGCGCCCCGGGCTTCACGGTGAGCCGCGACCTCGACAAGCTCGGCTACCGGGGGCTCGACACCTGCGAGCTGATCTTCGAGGAGTTCCGGGTCCCGGCGGCCAACCTGGTGGGCGGCCGGGAGGGCCAGGGGTTCAAGCAGGTCATGGCCGGGCTCGAGACCGGGCGCGTCAACATCGCCGCCCGCGGGGTCGGGATCGCCCAGGCGGCCTTCGAGGCGGCCCTCCGCTACGCCCGGGAGCGGACCGCCTTCGGGCGACCCATCGCCGAGCACCAGGCGATCCAGCTCAAGCTCGCCGACATGGCGACCCAGCTCGAGGCCGCCCGCCTCCTCACCTACTGGGCGGCGGCCAAGAAGGACTCGGGCGAGCGCGCGGACCTCGAGGCCGGGATGGCCAAGCTCTTCGCCTCCGAGGCCTGCTACCAGATCAGCCTCGAGGCGATGCGGATCCACGGCGGCTACGGCTACACGACCGAGTTCCCCGTGGAGCGTTACTACCGGGACGCCCCGCTCCTGATCATCGGCGAGGGGACCAACGAGATCCAGCGCCTGGTGATCGCCCGGGGCCTCCTCCAACGCTACGCCGTGTGAGCCGAGTTTTGCAGGACCCCTCGGTCAGGCTGTATCATAAGGTGTACGAGGAGACGCCCGTAAGTCGAAAATACATGCTCGTGGCGGTGAAGATCCTCACCGGCGATGCGTTCGTGATCACGGCGTTCTTCACCGACCGAGAAAAGCAGGGGAACAGGATATGGGGAAGATAAAGGTTTGGTATGACGAGGCGGGCGATTACCTCGAGGTTGCCTTTGCCGACGCCGAGGGCTATTTCCGAGAGGTGGCCGAGGATGTGTTCGAGCGCGTAGACGAAAGCGGCCGAATCCTCGGGTTCGCCGTGTTCAACTTCAAGAAGAAGTCATTGACCCC
>JACPHL010000209.1 GCA_016188625.1 Candidatus Rokuibacteriota bacterium
GCCGCATGGTCGTAACGGCCGTGGAAGGGGAACCCATGGCCGTCGTCGGCTACGGTGATCCGCACCTGGTCGTCGCGTCCGGCGATCTCGACGCGCCCGGTCGAGGCGCCGGCGTGCCGCGCCGTGTTGATCAGGGCCTCGTGGACCATCCGATAGATCTCGTGGGAGAGCCCCTCGGAGATCCCCCCGTCGATGGGCTGCACGTCCAGCGCCACGCGCAGCCCCCACTGGCGCTCCATCCGGTGGGCCAGCTCCTTCAGGCGGGCCACCAGGCTGGCCTCCACCTCGAAGGGCGCGAGCGGAGCCGGCTTGAGCTGCTGGACGAAGGACCTGAGGTCGCGCTGCTCGGCGGCGATCAGGCGCTGGACCTCGGCCAGGCGCTGCCGGGCCCCGCCGGGGTCCTCTTCCAGCAGGTGGCTGGCCGTCTCGAGCTGGAGGGCCGCCCCGGTCAGGGACTGGAGCACGCCGTCGTGGAGGTCGCGGGCGAGACGGACCCGCTCTTCGGTGGCCGCGGCCTGCTGGAGCCGCTGGAGGAGGTAGAAGCGGTCCAGCCGGGCCACGACCTGGCGGGCCACGATCCCGCCCAGGACCAGGTCGTCCGAGGTCATGCCGGCCTTGTCGAGGGCGAAGAGGCGCCCTTCGAACCCTTCGCCCTTCAAGCCCAGGGCGAGGACGGCCCCGACGCCGAACCGCGCGGCGAGATCGGGGTGGAGCGGCCGGCCCTCCCAGCGCCGGAACCCTTGGTCGGAGGTATGGAAGACCGCCGGACGCGGCGCACGGATGTCCCGGCAGAGCAAGTCCGTCCCCGCCAGCGGCTCGGCGACCAGGGGCTGGAGCGCCCCGGGTGACTCGCGGCTCCACTGGAGCTCCCCGCCGGACCAGCACGCCAGACGGAGCCCGGGCTCCTCCGGCTCCTCCCACGCCAGGAGCGCGCGCGGGGCGCCGAGGACCGCGGCGGCGTGCTCCAGCATCTCGCGCGCGAGCGAGCGGACCTCCTGCGGCGCCCCCAGGGGCCAGGTCGCCAGCCTGGAGATCTCGCCGCGCCGCCGCTCCTCGTACAGGCCGAGATACGCCAGCAGGGCCGCCACCACCGCCAGGTACGCGCTCCGCACGATGAAGCGGTTCAGCTCGAAGGCGGGGTCGCCGATGACCTGCGCGGCGTAGACGCCCATGCCGAGGAACAGGGCCAGGGTGGCCGCGGCCGTCCAGAGCGTCCCGCGCCACTGCCAGCGGAGGGTCCCGCACGCCAGGGAGAAGACGAAGAAGACGAAGAACGGGCTCGTGGGGCCCTGGGTGAAGAACATGAAGAGGGAGAAGACCGCGAGGTCGAAGGCGTGCATGGCGAAGGTCTGGCGACCGGGAGGGGCCGCCGAGCGCCAGACCAGGAAGGCCGCCAGCAGGGCGTAGCCGATGTAGACGGCCAGCAGGGCGTAGGCCGTCCGGACGTACCTGGTGGGTTCGGAGGGATCGAGCCAGATCCCCAGGAAGGCGAACGCCGCCAGCACCACCCGGGCGGCGGCGATCAGGCGCTCGGCGCGGCTCTGCGGCGAGTACTGGGGGTCGACGAGCGGACTGTCGCGCCTGCTCTCAGCCATCATCGCGTCCGGGTGGGCGGTGGAGCCCGCGCCATTGTACTCCCGGACCGGGGAGGGGGCAAGGATTTCAGCCTTTCAGCAGCCAAGATCTCACGTCCTCTCACGACCGGGCGATCCTGATGCCGGCGCGCTCGCGATCCCAGATCCGGTCCAGCTCGGCCCTCGCCTTCGCCCTGAGCCTGTACTTCTCCACCTTCTGGGTGGGCGTCTTGGGCAGCTCGTCGCTGAAGTCGATGTAGCGGGGCACCATGAAATGCGGCATGTGGGCCTGGCAGAAGGCCACCACCGACTCCGGCGTCAGCCGATGCCCCGGCCGCGGGACGACGTACACCATCACCTCGTCCTCGCCCAGCTCGGACGGGACCGGAACGGCGGCGACCTCCAGGACGTCTTCGTGCTTGGCCAGGATCAGCTCCAGCTCCCAGGCCGAGATGTTCTCGCCGCGCCGGCGGATGCAGTCCTTCTTCCGGTCCACGAACCAGAGCCACCCCTCCCGGTCGAAGTACGCCAGGTCGCCGGTGTGGAACCAGAGGTTCCGGGCGTTCTCCAGCGTCGTCTCGGGCATCCTGTAGTAGCCCAGCATCGCGCTCCACGGGTCCCGCGGGCGGAAGACGAGCTCGCCGATCTCGCCCGCGGGCAGCTCCGCGTCGTGCTCGTCCACGACCTTCACCTCGGCCTCGCCGCGCGGGCGGCCCGCCGAGGCCATCTTCTCGGGCGGGTCCCCGGGGACGAACAGGGTGAGGGGGAAGTTCTCGGTCATGGAGAACCAGGTGACGATCCCGAGGTCGAACCGCCGCGCGAAGGCGTGGATGAACTCCGCCGGGGTCGGCACGGTGAAGCAAAGCCGGGCCGGGTTGTCGGCGTCGTCGGGGCGGGGCGCCTGCTTCCAGAGGATCGTGATCATGGCCCCGAGCGCCGCGAACTGGGTGGCGCCGACCCGGCGGATCTCCGACCAGAAGCCGCTCGCCGAGAAGCGGCGGGAGAGGGCGACCGCGGCGTCGTTCCAGATGGCCGTGTAGGTGGTGTTCCAGAGGGCGTTGGCGTGGAAGAGGGGGAGGCAGGTGTAGAGGACATCGGAGGGGCCGAGCGCGACGTGGCGCGAGAACGTCTCGGCCACGGAGAACCCCTGCGCGTGGCACGCGACGATCCCCTTGGAGGGGCCGGTGGTGCCGGAGGTGTAGAGGATGTAATGAGGATCCGAGAAGCGGACCGTATCGGGCGGGGGCGTGTCCGGCGCCGCCGCGATCTCGGGGTAGGGCACGACCGGCCGCCCGCGAAAGCTCCCGAACGCGCCCTCCCCGCGCACCACGACCTGCCCGAGTCGGGTCAGGGAGTCCTCGAGCGGGAGCAGCCGGTCCGTGATCTCGCCGTCCGCCACCAGGAGCCGGCTGTCGGACTGATTGAGGAAGTACTGGAGGAGATCGCCCCTGGCCGCGAGGTTGATCGGGACCGCGACCGCGCCGATCTTCCCCAGGGCGAGGAGGGTCCAGAGCATGTCGGGGGAGTTGCCCATCAGCACGGCGACGTGATCGCCCCGCTTGACCCCGAGGCCCAGGAGGCCCTGCGCGACCCGGTTCGTCAGGCGGTCGGCCTCGGCGTAGGAGTAGCGCTCGTCCTCGAACAGGAGGAACGGCCTGGCGCCGTGCCGGCGGGCCTTGTCCGCCAGGATCCGCCCGACCGTCCGCGCCGCGAGGGGGTAGGGGGGCATCGCGGGCTCGCAGGCGCCCGGCGCGTCCGCGGTCACGCCGCGGGCGCGGCGGCCTTGAACGCCGCCATCCCGGCCCGGAACGCCTCCAGGTTCCGCTCCGCGGTCCCGCGCGGGACGACGCCGGCGATGGCCGCGACCAGGGCCTCCTCGGAGAGCGGGATCCGCCCGGAGGCGAAGGCCGCGCCGAGCATGACGATGTTCGTCCCCGACCGGTGCCGGAGCGTCCGGAGGGCGATCTCCGACGCGCCCACCGGGACGACGCGCCGGAGGCCTTGGGCCTTGAGGGCCGCGACGACATCCGCGATCGTCTTCGTGGGGATCGGCTCGCGGAGGAGCGGGTTCACCGTGCCGTCGACGCGGATGAACTCGTCGTTGGTCAGGATGAGCGTCTCCGGGTGGGCGTAGAGCAGGCTCACGCGCAGACACTCGAAGGGCTCCAGGCCGATGATCACGTCCGCCTCGCCCGGCCGGATGCGCGGGGAGTGGACCCCGGGGCCCGACCGGATGTGGCTGAAGGTGATCGCGAACCGGTGCGTGATCGCCGGGTACTCGGTGCACTCGACCGGGCGGCCCGCCTCGGCCAGGGCCGTGGTCAGGATCTTCGTCACCAGGATGATCCCCTGGCCCGATTGCCCGCAGATGACCAGGTTCCAGGGCTCCGGCATCGTGTGGCTCCGCTCCGCGCGCCCTACCGGGCCGTCGCCTGCTTGAGCTTCTGCTCCTTCCGCTGGCGCTCGACGATCAGGGCGCACGTGCCCCGGGCGATCACGACCGAGACGCCCTCGACCGCCATGGCCTCCCGGTACGCGGCCTCCAGGGCCTTGGCGTCCCACGCGTCCACGACGGTCAGGGAGTCCGCCTGGCAGGCGCGGACGAGGTCCTCGAGGGCCAGCTCCTTCGTCCGCGCCTTCGTGGCGGTGATCCCGAAGGCGCCGGGGTGGGGCTGCTGGCCGGTCTCCGCCGTGGCCTTGTTGTCCAGGATGAGCAGGAGGACGTTGGCGCGGTTGTACACGGCGTTGATCAGCTCGACGATCCCGGAGTGGAAGAAGGTGCTGTCCCCCATCACCGCGGCCACCTTGCCGCCGAGCCCCGAGCGGGCGAGCCCCTGGGCCACGCCCAGCCCCGCCCCCATGCAGATGAAGGCGTCGGCGAGGTTGATCGGCTCGTACTGGGCGATGAAGCCGCAGCCCGAGTCCCCGCAGGCGATGCCGTGGCCCGGGAGGTCGTCGAGGACCTTGCGCAGGACGGCCGTGGGCGCGATCTCGGGGCACCCGGCGCAGAACTGGCCGCCGAGCCGGAACGGGACGCGCTCGCGCAGAAACGTGATCGAGGCCTCCAGCGCCTCCTGGCGGGGCTGGAACGGATGCGGTCGCCCCAGCACCGCGGCTAGCCGCGGCCCCAGAATCTCGGAGGTGATCTCCCCGCAGTACGGGATATGGCCCGTGCGCTTGCCCAGGACGCGCGCCGCGCCCTCTAGCTCCGTGGCCAGGACCCGCACCTGCTCCTCCACGACCGGCTCCGTCTCCTCCACCACGAGCACGGTGTCGTGCTCGCGCAGGAGCCGGCCGACCAGGCCGCGCGGGATCGGGGAGCTGACGCCGAGGCTCGCCAGCGTGACGTCGGTCCACCCGGCCCCCGCCAGCGCCTCCCGGACCTCCCGACCCACGAGCCCCGCGGTGATCACGCAGAGCGCCCGCCCCGCGCCGGCCTCGACCGTGTGGAAGGGGCAGGCCTCGACGGCCTCGAGGACGGCCGCCTCGTTGGGGCGCGGGCCCATCAGCGGGAGGTACGGGGCCGCGGCCTCCCCGTGATAGCGCTTGTGGAGGAGCGCGGTGCCGCTCTCGGGCCACGACAGCGTCGGATACCCGGTCCACCCGTCGATCACGCCCTTCTTGAAGGCCGCCGGCCGTCGCCGCCGCGCGTGGGCGATCGGCCCGAGCCGGACCATGCCCCGGGAGTAGCCCAGGCGCACGGTGATCCGGACCAGGACGGGCTTCCGGAGCTCCTCGGAGAGGCCGAAGGCGTACGCCACCATCTCCTTGGCGTCCTGAACGGTCGCGGGCTCGAGCGCCGGCACCTCGGCGAAGCGCGCCAGCCAGCGGTTGTCTTCCTCGACCTGGGTCGTCTCGGCGCCGGGATCGTCGGCCACCACGATCACCAGCCCGGCCACGCCGAGCATGGTCGAGGAGAGGAGGGGGTCCAGGATCCACCCGAGGCCCACGTCCTTCATGACGGCGATCGAGCGGGCGCCGCCCATGGCCGCGCCGAGCGCGACCTCGTACGAGACCTTCTCGTTGGCCGACCACTCGACGTGCATCTCC
>JACPHL010000013.1 GCA_016188625.1 Candidatus Rokuibacteriota bacterium
CCCGGGAGGGCCCCGCCCGGCGAGCCACTGACGGGTGCGCCGCGGAGCGTGTGGAGCGAGGGGCTGATGCCTCCCGGGGCGCCGTCTATGGGGGCAGCGCCCCCCTTCGAGTGTTTACCAGGGCTGCGCGGCCCGCTGCTCCAGGATGGTCGCCACCACGCCGCCGGCCGTCGCCACCACGAGGGCGAGGATCAAGAGCGCGCCGAAGAGGCGGCGCCCGCGGGGGGCGGGCGGCCGCCAGGCGGCGGCGAGGACTCCGAGCCCGAAACCCATCAGGCCGAGCGCCAGGGCGAGGTAGGCCCCTCGGAGGAGGCTCACGGCCCCTCGATTCCCCAAGGCCTTCCGCCGGGGGGCGCGGCCCCCCCGTCCGGCCTGACGGTCCGCGGGTCCAGCATGGCGCCCCCATTGTCGCCGGGCCCGGAACGGACCGCAAGAGGGTCGCTCCCGGGCGCCCGAAGGCCCCAGAGAGGCATCCTTCTCTTTTTCCGGTGGTTCGGCTACAATACCTGAAGGTTTCGCGATCCGCGTGTCGCCCGTAACCGCTTGTCTCCGTTGAGGTCGTCTCGGTCCCGGGAGAACGCCGCCGGGACGCCGCCCCCCCGCGGGGTGGCGTGAGCCCGGTCCGGCACGGAGGGGATCCCATGGCGATCGTCACCATCTCCCACCAACTCGGCGCCGGGGGGCCCGAGATCGGCATGGCCGTCGCCGAGCGGCTCGGGTTCCGGTACGTGGATCAGGACATGATCGTCCAGGCCGCCCGGCGGTACGGGGTGGTGGAGGAGCGGCTGACCCAGCTCGACGAGACCAAGCCTTCCCTGTTCGAGCGCTTCGACGCCGAGACCCGCCTCTACCTCACGGTGCTCCAGACCGCCCTCTACGATGTCGCCGAGGGCGACCACGCGGTCATCATGGGGCGGGGGGGCCAGTACCTCCTGCGCGGGATCGCCCACGCGCTTCGGACCCTGGTGATCGCCCCCTTCGACCTGCGGGTCAAGCGGGTGATCAAGAAGATGGCCGAGCAGATGGGGGAGGCGGTGGACGCCCGGGCGGCGGCGGACATCATCCGGCGGACCGACGCCGAGAAGGCCGGGCGCATGCGCTACCTCTACGATGTGGACTGGACCGATCAGGGGCTCTACGACCTGGTCCTCAACGCCGAGAAGCTCTCCATCGAGGCGGCCGTGGAGGTGATCCTCGGGCTGGTCCGCCGGCCCGAGATGGCCACCACGGAGGAGTCGCGCCGGCAGGTCGCCAACCGCGCCCTCGCCTCCCGGGTGCGGGCGGCCCTGGCGGCCGACCCGGAGACCAGGAAGTACCGGATCAACGTGGAGGTGGATCGGGGGGTGGTCGCGCTCGAAGGGACCGCCGCCCTCGACAAGGCGATCGAGGTGGCCCGGGGCGTGCCCGGGGTCGTGGAGGTTAAGGGGCAGATCCTCGAGGTCCCGCCGATCCCGCCCTTCGTGGCGTGATCGGGGAGGGCTATTTGCCGCGGACCACGCGGCTTTCCACCCCGAGATGCTCCAGCTCCCGTCCGCGGCCGCGGGCCTCGTCCTCGGAGAGGAACTGCCCGTAGCGGACGTGGTAGATGGTGGTGGGGCTCTCGGTCGAGACGATGCGGATCTCGTACCCCCGCTCCTTGAGCGCCCGGCCCGCGACGACCGCCTCCCTCAGGGAGGCGGCCTTCGTCACCTCCACGTGGCCCCCCCCTCCGGGGGCCTCGACGATCGTCCCCCGGCCGAGGGCCGCCACCACCCGCTTCGCCCCATCGAGGGAGTCGAGCCCCTCCACGGTCACGCGATAGTGGCGGGTGACCTCCTGCTTCCGGAACCTGATGGTGGCGTAGCCGAGGCGGTTCAGGAGCTCCTCCATCCGGTCGGCCGCCTCCGCGGCGAGGAAGGGGCCCGCCTCGAGGGCGTAGCGAGCGGCGGAGGCGTCCCCCTCGGCCGGGGGGCCGCCGGGGGCCGCCGGCCGGTCGGTCGCGGGACCGGTGGCGGGGGTCGGGGCCTGGGGGGGGACGGCGACCTCGGCCGGCGCGGGCAGGAGAACCCGCGGCGGGCTCGGGCGGAAGACCCCGTCGAGCCGGCGACCCAGCCCGGCGACGACGAGGAGGACGAGGAGGGCGACGACGGCGAGCCCGAGGGCGACGTCGGCGTAGCGGCGGACGCGAGGAAACACGGCTACTTACTTAGCGAGGGGGGTCGGCGGATGTCAAGGAAATTCCTCGGCGGCGAGACCCGGCATGGCCCCTGAGCATCGCCGGGCCCTGCCCGTCCTGGCGACGCTGCTGGTCGGGCTCGCCCTGGGCGCGGCGCTCTTCGCCTGGGGGCAGCGCTACTCCCCCCGCGCCGGGGGTCCGGCGCCCGTGGGCGGCCCGGCCCCGATGGAGGCGCTGGAGCTTCAGTCGGCGTTCGTGCGGGTGGCGGACCAAGTCCGCCCCGCGGTGGTCAACATCGGGACCGTCCACCGCACCCGGCGCCCGCGCCCCTTCGGCCCCGAGCCGTTCACCCAGGACCCGGCCTTCAAGGAGTTCTTCGAGGACTTCTTCCGTCAGCTCCCCCAGGGCGAGCGGCAGCAGTCGAGCCTCGGCTCGGGGGTCGTCCTCGACAAGACGGGCGACATCCTGACGAACTTCCACGTCATCAAGGGCGCGGACGAGATCACCGTCCGGCTCGCCAACAAGAAGGAGTACCGCGGCCGGGTGGTGGGCACCGATCCCAAGACCGACCTGGCGGTGGTGCGCATCGTCCCCGACGAGGAGCTGGTGACGGCCCGCCTCGGGGACTCCGACCGGCTCCGGGTGGGGGAGTGGGCCATCGCCATCGGCAACCCCTTCGGCCTGGATCAGACGGTCACGGTGGGGGTGATCAGCGCCACCGGCCGCTCCGAGGTCGGGATCGCCGCCTACGAGAACTTCATCCAGACCGATGCCTCCATCAACCCCGGCAACTCGGGCGGCCCGCTCCTCAATCTGAAGGGGGAGGTCATCGGGATCAACACGGCCATCGTCTCCACCGGACAGGGGATCGGGTTCGCCATCCCCATCAACCTGGCCCGGCGGGTCGCCGAGCAGCTGGTGGCCAAGGGCAAGGTCACGCGCGGCTGGCTCGGGGTCGCGCTCCAGCCGCTCACGGCCGAGCTGGCCGAGGCGCTGAAGGCGGGGGGCTCGAAGGGCGCGATCGTCTCCCGGGTCTACCCGGGCGGCCCCGCGGAGGCCGCCGGGCTCCAGCAGGGGGACCTGATCCGGCAGTACGGCGACGTGGCGGTCCAGGACCCCCGCCATCTCCAGCGGCTGGTGGCCGACTCGGACGTCGGACGGGGGGTGGCCCTCCGGGTGTTGCGAAAGGGCCGGGAACTGACGCTCTCCATCACCGTCGCGGAGATGCCGGCGGAGCCCCGCCCTCCCGCGTGACCGTCCCGAGCGAGCGCCGGTCGTGATCCTCACCTGGCGGGCGATCAAGGAGCGGATCCTGTCCGTCCTGCACCTCGACGAGGAGCCGTGGCGGATCGCCGCCGGCATGGCGGTGGGGGTCTTCATCAGCGTCACCCCCTTCTACGGCTTCCACACCGTGATGGCGCTCCTCTGCGCCTTCGCCTTCCGCCTCAACAAGGCGGCCACCATCACCGGGGCCTGGCTCAACCTCCCCTGGTTCGCCCCCTTCGTCTACGGCTTCTCCCTCGAGGTCGGGGAGCTCATCCTCTCCGGGGGCGCCCAGGGGCTCGGGTGGGGGGCGCTGGCGGAGGTGGCCCAGCCCTATCTCAAGGCCGCCGCGAATCGGGAGACGGCCCGCTCCCTGTTGAACCTGCTCTGGCAGCTCATGTTCGTCGCCTCCAAACCCCTGGTGGTGGGGACGAGCGTGAAGGAGGTCCGCCGGCTCCGGGCCCGGATCCACGCCCACGCCGATCCGCCCGAGCGCCGGAAGGAGCCATGAGGATGACGATCCGCACCGCGGTCTTCCCCGCGGCGGGCCTGGGCACGCGCTTTCTGCCGGCCACCAAGGCCCAGCCCAAGGAGATGCTCCCCCTGGTGGACAAGCCCACCATCCAGTACGTCGTGGAGGAGGCGGTGGCCTCCGGGCTCGACCGCATCATCATCGTGACCGGGCGCGGCAAGCGGGCCATCGAGGACCACTTCGACGCCTCGGTGGAGCTCGAGTTCTACCTGGAGGAGCGGGGCAAGCACGAGGAGCTCGCCCAGATCAAGACGATCTCGGACCTGGCCTCGGTCAGCTACGTCCGGCAGAAGGAGCCGCTCGGGCTCGGCCACGCCATCCTCTGCGCCCGGCCCCTGGTGGGGGAGGAGCCCTTCGCCATCTTCCTCGGGGACGACGTCATCACGGCCGAGCCCCCCTGCATGGCCCAGCTCCTCGCGATCTTCCACCGGGGGTGATCAAGGGGCATCGGGTCGAGGAGCGGGTCTGGGAGGTCGAGGACCTGATCGAGAAGCCGAGCCCCGAGGCGGCGCCCTCGGACCTGGCCATCATCGGCCGGTACGTGCTGACCCCCGAGATCTTCCCCGTCCTGGCGGAGACCGCCCCCGACCGCCGCGGGGAGATCCAGCTCACCGACGGGCTCCGCCGGCTCCCCCGGCTCTACGCCTACGAGTTCGAGGGGAAGCGCTACGACACCGGCGACAAGCTCGGCTTCCTCAAGGCCACGGTGGAGTTCGCCCTGACCCGCCCGGACCTCGCCGACGCCTTCCGCGACTACCTCCGCTCCCTCCGCCTAGGAGGGTGAGGCGTCAGCCCCTCGCTCCACACGCTCCACGGCGCACCCGTCTGTGGCTCGCCGGGCGGGGCCCCTCCTCCTTCGTTCTGAGCCCGCGAGCCGGCTTCCCCACCCGGCTCGCTCACGACGGGGACCCGCGCCGCTCCGCTTAACGTTCCGCTCGGGGCCGACGCCTCCCCCCAAGGGTGCTCGGGCCAAGCCGGCGCTCGGAGTGGACCATCCATCCGCGAGGCGAGGGTCCGGAGCGTGCGAGCTGCTGGCTTTCGCATGGGAGGCTCCGCCGGGGGTTCCCGGCGAGCGAATTCGGGCGAGCCGTGTGGCCGTGCGCAGCGCAGGGCGGGGCGGAGCGCGCGGGCCCGACACCGCTGACCTCCGGTCGGGACCTGAACGTCCTCCCCCTCAGGGGGCTGGGGGGTCGCGCGGAGCCGGTTGCTTGACTTCCCGCGGGGGTCTGCTACAATCGGCCCTACTTCGGGGCCCGCCCCGAAGCCTTGAGCCTGGGGTGGATCTACGCGATTTCTCGGCCCTGCGGTTCCTCTACGCCTTCCCCCCCGCCGAAGGCACGGAGGGGCTCTGGCGCCCGCCCGTGGACCTCTACGAGACGGCGGCGGAGGTCGTCGTCGAGCTCGAGATCCCCGGCGCCGCGCCCGGCAGTCTGAGGATCGTCTGTAACGGGGATCGCCTCTTGATCGAGGGGGCGACGGAGCCCCGCGCCCTCGCCCCCGCGGACGGGCGCTTCCTCTGCCTCGAGCGCGCCTCGGGGCCCTTCCGGCGCGTCCTCGACCTCCCCGGGCGCGTGGATCGGGAGCGCGCCGCCGCCCGCTACCGGGACGGCATCCTCACCATCACCCTCCCCAAGGCGAGGGCGTGAGATTGTGACCGACTCCCCCGCCTTCCACCTCGCCTCCGACGAGGAGATCCGCGCCGGCCGGGTCTCCGACGTGTATTTCACCCGCACCGTCCAGATCCTGCGCCAGCGGGGGATCACCCGGCGCGCCAAGGCCGAGGTCCGGCTGAAGAGCCTCCCCCGGGACTGGCAGTGGGGGGTCCTGGCGGGGATCGAGGAGGTGGCCCATCTCCTCGAGGGCCGCCCCGTGGACGTCTGGGCGATGGAGGAGGGGACGGTCTTCCTCCCCTACCAGCCGGTGCTGGTGGTGGACGGCGTCTACCTGGAATGGGCCGAGTACGAGACCGCGCTCCTGGGCCTCCTCTGCCAGGCCTCGGGGGTGGCCACCAAGGCCGCCCGCTGCAAGAAGGCCGCAGGGGAGCGGCCGGTGGTCAGCTTCGGGGCCCGGCGGATGCACCCCGCCATCGCCCCCATGATCGAGCGGAACGCCTTCGTCGGGGGGTGCGACGGGGTCGCGGTGACCAAGTCCGCCGAGCTGATCGAGCAGGATCCCGCGGGGACCATCCCCCACGCCCTCGTCCTGATCTTCGGCGACACCGTGGAGGCCCTCCGGGCCTTCCACGAGGTCATCGACCCCAAGGTCCGCCGGGTCGCCCTGATCGATACCCTCCAGGACGAGAAGTTCGAGGCCATCCGGGTGGCCGAGGCCCTCGGCAAGGACCTCTACGCGGTCCGGCTGGACACCCCGTCCTCCCGCCGGGGGGACTTCTTCCGGCTCCTGGAGGAGGTCCGCTGGGAGCTCGACTACCGCGGCTTCGAGCACGTCAAGCTGATCGCCTCGGGCGGGATCGACGAGCACGAGATCCCGCGCCTCAACCCGCTCGTGGACGCCTACGGCGTCGGGACGGCCATCGCCAACGCCCCGACCCTCAACTTCGCCCTGGACATCATGGAGATCGAGGGGCGCCCGGTCGCCAAGCGAGGCAAGAGATCCGGCTCCAAGCAGGTCTACCGCTGCCGGGCGTGCTTCGCCTCGGTCGTGGTCCCCGCCCACAGGCCCCAGGAGCGCTGCCCCTGCGGAGGCCCCTACGAGGCCCTCCTGAAGCCGCTCCTGCGGCAGGGCAGGCTGAGCCGCGACCTCCCGCCCCCCCGCACGATCCGAGAGTACGTCCTCGAGCAGCTCCGTCACGTGACCCTCGACATCGAGCGGCGGGAGGGGCCCCGGAAGGACTACTGATGGCGCGGCCCTGACCGATGGGGCTCCTCGACGAGATCCTGGGGAGCAAGCGGGAGGAGATCTCCCGTCGGCGGCGCGAGGTTCCGGCGGCGAGCCTGGAGGCGGAGGTCCGAGGACTCCCCCCTCCGCGCGACCTGGAGGCTGCCCTCGTCCCGCGCCCCCCCTCACCGGTGCGCCTCCTCGCCGAGCTGAAGCGGGCCTCCCCCCTCAAGGGGGTCCTCGCCCGGGGGTTCGATCCGGTCGCCCTGGCCCCGCGCTACGCCGCCGCCGGCGCCGCGGCGCTCTCGGTCCTCACCGACCCGGCCTTCTCGGGAGAGCTCGCGGATCTCGACCGGGTCCGGGCGGCCGTGGACTGCCCGCTCCTCCGGAAGGACTTCATCCTGGAGGAGTACCAGCTCTGGGAGGCGCGGGCCCACGGAGCCGACGCGGTCCTCCTGATCGTGGGGATCCTGGAGCCGGGGCGCCTGCGCGACCTGGCCCAGGCCGCGAAGGGGCTCGGGCTGGCCTCGCTGGTCGAGGTCCACACCCGGGCCGAGCTGGAGAGGGCCCTGGACCTGCCGGCCCGCCTGATCGGGATCAACAACCGCGACCTCCAGAGCTTCGAGACGCGGCTCGAGACCACAGAGGCCTTCGCTCCCCTGGTCCCGCCCGGCCCGCTGGTGGTCTCGGAGAGCGGGATCTTCACGCGGGCGGACGTCGAGCGGGTCGTCGCTGCCGGGGCCCGGGCCGTGCTGGTCGGCGAGGCCCTGTCCCGGAGCCCCGATCCGGTCGCCACGCTCCGCGAGCTGGCCCTCCTCGATGGCTAGTCTCGGCCTCTGGTCCAGGGCGGGGGAGGATCCCGCCCCTCGTTGTGTCCGGGGAGCGCCCCACCCCTCGCTCCACACGCTCC
>JACPHL010000020.1:0-16796 GCA_016188625.1 Candidatus Rokuibacteriota bacterium
CTCGCCCTTGCCAGCCTGGGGGCTACTCCGGCCTCGGCGTGCTGCGACTGGACCCCCCAGGACCGGGAGTTCTGGGACAAGATGTCCGAGAACCCGCAGAAATTCAGCTACGACATGGGGGCCCGGCTGACCCACTTCAAGCTCGGGACCGGGGGCGAAGAGGCGATCGTGACCCCGGAGTCGGCCCAGAAGGACGACCTCTGGCGCCATGTCTTCCAGCACCTCCATGACGGCCCGGCCCACGGCCACGGGCACGACGCCGCCTCGCCCTCATCTCCCCGGGGAGTCCGGCAGTCGCTGAAGCGACCCTCATGGGTCGTCCCACCCCCGGCGTCTCGTCCGCCCCGATTGCGCGGCCCGCCTTCGGGCGGGTCGTCCTCCTGTTGAGCGTCCTCCTCCTGACCGCGGGGTTCCACGCCGGGCCCCAGCTCGACCCGGGCGCCAACCCCCTGGAGGCGGTCATCGCGACCTTGGAGACGGACCTCCAGAAGGACGCGAAGAACCCCGACCTCTGGACGACGCTGGGGGTGGCCTATGTGGCCAGGGGGCTCCCGGAGGAGGCCGAGAAGGCCCTCCTGACCGCCCTCGGGATCAAGCCGGATCACTTCGGGGCCCGCTACAACCTGGGCGTGCTCTACGCGGATCAGGGGAAGGACCCGGAGGCCATCGAGCAGTACCGGAAGGCCATCGCCCTCCGGCCCCAGGACCCCGAGGCGCACAACAATCTCGGCGTCCTCCTCTGGCGGGAAGGGGACTTCGACGGCGCGCTCCGCCACTACGAGGAGGCGACCGCGCTCAGGCCGCACTACTCCCAGGCGCTCTACAACATGGGGGTGATCTACCTCAGCAAGTCCCGGTACGACCGGGCGATCGAGGTGTGGGGTCGGGTCCGGGATCTGGAGCCGCGATCTCCCCTCGTCCACTACAGCCTGGCCGTGGCCTACGGGTTCAACGGGCAGTTCGAGGAGGCCCTCGCGGCATATCGCCGGGTGGCGGAGCTGGACCCGACCAACCACGAGGCCTACACCAACCTCGGGCTCCTGTACGAGAAGAAGGCGATGGTCCGGGAGGCCCTTCAGGCGTACGACCGGGCCCAGGCCTTGAAGGCCGACGACATCAGGACGCTCAACGCCCGGGCGCATCTCCTCCGGAAGTTCGGGCGTCTGCCGGAGGCCCTCCGAGATTACGAGACCCTCGTCCGGCTCAACCCCGAGGACGCGGAGTCCCTCAAGCTCATCGGCCAGATCCACGCGCGGCGGGGGGAGCTCGACCTGGCCATCGACGCCCTCAAGCGGGCGATCCAGATGCGGGCGGACTACCCCCAGCTCCACTACGACCTCTCCCTGGTGTACCGGCAGAAGGGGCTCGAGGACGAGGCCCGCCAGGAGTACGCCGTCTACCGCCTGAAGTCCCTCTCCTTCGACTCGACCTTCCCGGCGGACGACTACTCCCCCAAGTAGCCCGCCGTCCCCGCCAGGCCCCCCGCTCGGTCCTCACTGGGGCGGGACTCCGGCCTCGGGGACCTGGTTCTTCACCGGGGGGAGCGACCGCAGGTAGGCCCAGATGGCGCGGATGTCCTCGTCGCCGAAGGCCTTGAGGAACCGCTTCCAGGGCATGGGGTGGCGCAGCGGCCGGCCCTCCCGGTTCACCCCCTCCTTGAGCGTTCGGCGGAACTCCTCCTCGCTCCACGCCCCCAGCCCGGTCTCGGGGTCGGGGGTGAGGTTCCTGGCGTAGGTGACCGCGCCGCTCCCCTTGAGGTCCTTGAAGGCGCTATTGGTGGGCACGGGCAGGCCGGCCACGTGCCCGGCCAGGTGGTACCGCTCATCGGGCTCGCCCGTGGCGGTGAGAGGGGTGTGGCACTCCCCGCAGTCGGCGACGTCCTCCACCAGGCGCCTTCCCTTGGCGACGAGATCGGGGTCCTGGGCGGTCAGCGGCCCCGGAAGCGAGCCGATGCCGAGGGCCAGCAGTCCCCCCAGGGCGACCCACGCCAGGCGCGCTCGAGCCGACACGTTGCCCCTCCAGCCCGCTACTCGATCCGGAACGGCAGGACCTTGCGGTCCTGCGCGGCCCCCAGGAAGAACCTCACGATGGGGTTGATGTCGGACTGGATCAGGGCGATGGCGCGGTACTGCCCCACCGGGAGGGGCTGCCCATCCCCCCGGTCCTCCAGCCAGGGGAGGGCCTCGACCGAGTAGGTGAGGGTCTTCCAGTCGTTCGGCCTCATGGTCAGCGGCTGACAGGCCCGGCGGGTGATCGGGGTGTACCGGTTGTCCCGATGGCGCTCCAGCCAGAAGCAGATCCGGAGCGGCTCGTCCGGGTTCGCCTGGCCCGCGAGGATCTCGTAGTGCAGGCGGAGGTGAAAGGAGCGCCCGGGCTCCGCGGCGGTGAGCTGGGAGGCGATGCTCCAGTGGCCCCAGGCCACACCCGGCAGGGCGACCAGGGTGAGGAGGACCATCTTCGCCACCAGCCGCGCCCGCATCCCCCCACCCCATACATCACGGAAGAGTTGTCTGGAGGGGGTGTCCCTCCCGTTGTCCGCGAACGCTCGGCGCCTCCAGGCTTGAATCTCCCCCGGGACGCATTCTATGATACAGATGACCTACCCGGAATGCGAATGGGGTTCTGCGTTCGACCTCGGCCGAGGTACCAGGGGGCCAACCATTGACGAGGGGGGGAACGATGAGTCGGGGGCCGTTCATCCTGCTGGTCGTCCTCGTGAGCGTCGGGGTGCTGGGCTGCGGCCTGGGGGAGGAGAAGAAGGCGGCGCGGAAAGGAGGCTCAGAGATCCCGCTGTTCGAGGACCACTTCGGCCATGCGGTGGCGGCGGCCGGCGATGTCAACAAGGACGGGTTCATGGACGTCATCGTCGGGGCCTGGGGGGCCGACACCACCGGGGAGGACGCGGGCGCGGCCTACATCTTCCTCGGCGGGCCCCAGGGGATCAAGGGTCGCGGCGCCAAGGAGGCGGCCATCGCCCTGAAGGGGGAGGCCGCGATCAACTACTTCGGGTCCTCCGTGGGCGGGAACTGCGACCTGAACGGCGACGGCTTCGCCGACGTCTTCGTGGGCGCGCCGCTGAACGGCAGGGCGGCGAAGGACGCGGGGGCGGTCTACATCTACTACGGCGGGCCCCAGGGCCCCTCGCCCACGCCGAGTCACGTCATCGCGGGGATCGGCGAGGGCGATCAGTTCGGGCTCGAGGTCGCGTGTGGCGGCGATCTCAACAAGGACGGCGTGGACGACCTGGCCGTGGGGGCGCCGCTCGTGGACTTGAATATCCCCGGGGACGTGAGCGGGCCTGACACCGGCGCCGTCTACCTCTTCTTCGGGTCGAAGAACGGGATCAAGGCGGCGTCGGCGAAGGAGGCGGACCGGACCATCCACGGGATCGGCGCGGGGGACTGGTTCGGGAACGCGATCGCCCGCGTCGGGGACGTCAACAAGGACGGGGTGGAGGACCTGCTCGTCGCGGCCTACCGGAACGCCCCCGGCCCGCCGCAGTTGTTCCGGAACGCCGGGGCCGCGTACGTCTTCTTCGGGGTCCCGAAGGAAGGGGTCAAGCAGGAGCGCGCCAGCAAGGCGGATGCGATCCTGCCGGGCGCGGCCCGGTGGGACCAGTTCGGGGTCTCCCTCGCCGGGGCGGGGGACGTCAACGGGGATGGCATCCCCGACATCATCGTCGGGGCCGACGAGAACGACCGGCCCGGCAAGATCAACACCGGGGCCGCGTACGTCTACTACGGGAGCCGCCGGGGGATCGGCGGCCTCGTGGACGCCTACCTCTACGGCGACGCGGGCGGGGACTACCTCGGGACCTCCGTGGCGGGCGGGGACCTGAACAAGGACGGCTTCGGCGATGTCGTCATCGGGGCCCGCGAGAGCGGGGCCGGCGTCGAGAAGGGCGGCGCGGTCTTCATCTTTCACGGGGGCAAGGAGGGGATCGAGGGAGGTCCCGCTGCCTCCGCCAAGACGATCCTGACCGGCACCGAGACCGGCAGCCACTTCGGCTTCTCAGTGGCCGTGCTCGGAGACGTCAACGGGGACGGGCACGCCGACCTGATCGTCGGGGCGCCGGTCCACGAGAAGGCCGGGGCCGCCTTCGTCTTCTACGGGTCGAAGGACGGCATCAAGAGCCGCAAGGCCACCGAGGCCGATGTGATCCTGCTCGGCGGCTCGAAGTAGGGCCTGGTCGAGGGGCATGCCGCAGCTGGCGTTGATGATCGACCTGGCGCGCTGCATCGGGTGCGGCTCCTGTGAGGCGGCGTGCAAGCTGGAGCACCGCCTGGGGCCCGACCAGTTCCGCACCCGGATCCTCACCCTCCCCCGGCCCGATGCGCCCCGGCGGCTCGAGTTCCTCAAGGCCGTCTGCCAGCAGTGCGAGCGGCCGGCCTGCATGCGGGCGTGCGGGGCCAACGCCATCACCAAGCGCGAGTCCGACGGCGTCGTGGTGGTGGACCCGGAGCGCTGCACCGGCTGCCAGGAGTGCGTCCGCGCCTGCCCGTACGGGGTGATGAGCTTCGACCCCCGGTACCAGCACGCCGACAAGTGCACCCTCTGCGTCGAGCGCCGGGAGGTCGGGCTCGGCCCCGCGTGCGCCGCCGTCTGCCCCGGCTACGCCATCAGCTGGGGCCCGGTGGAGGAGCTCCGCGCCCTGGCCCTGGATCGGTCGGCGCGCGACGCGGACCACTTCGGGCTCTCCCCCTCGACGATCTACCTCGAGCACGTGCCGGCGAGGGTCCCCGCATGAGGACCCCGACCGGGCCGGGCCAGCGGACCGACGAGGGGGTCCTCAGGGCCGCCTGGCGGGCGCTCCGCCGGGACCTGACCGGGAGCCGGGTCGAGACCTTCCCCTACTCGGCGCCGCGGGAGGGGGTGCTGGGCCCGGAGGAGATCCGCTCCGGGTGCAACATCTGCTTCAACAGCTGCACCACCCGCGTCTACCGTCGGGACGGCAAGGCCGTGACCATGACCGGCAACCCCGACGACCCGGTGACCGGCGGGCACCTCTGCCCGAAGAGCCAGTTCCTCATGCAGATGTACTCCAGCGAGCACCGCCTCCTCTTCCCCCAGCGGCGGAGGGGCCGCCGGGGGGAGGGGAGGTTCGAGCGGGTGAGCTGGGACGAGGCCCTGGACGAGCTGGCCGCGCGGCTTTCTCTCGTGCGCGACCGCGACGGCCCCGAGGCCCTCGCCGTCTTCACGGGGAGCCGCTCCGGGCTCCTGGCCCTGGACGGGGCCGCGGAGCTCTTCTGTCAGCTCTGGGGGACCCCCAACCATTCGGGGACCAACCCCTTCTGCGGCACCGGGCCGGACCTCGCCTTTCAGATGACCCAGGGGGTCGAGGCGGGCGGCAGCGGCAACATCTTCGCCGAGGACGATCTCTGGGCGGCGGACCTCTACCTCTTCGTCGGGGACAACATGGCCGAGACCCGGCCGGTCAACTTCGGCCAGCTCAACGACCGCCGCCTCCGGCGGGGGGCGCGGCTTTTGGTCATCGACCCCCGCGAGACCGCCACCGCGCAGAAGGCCGACGAGTGGATCCCCATCCGTCCGGGCACCGACCTGGCCCTGGCCCTGGCGTGGCTCCACCACCTGTTCGCGCGCGAGCTGGTGGACCGGGAGTTCCTGGCGAGCTGGGTGGAGGGGCACGAGGCGGTCCGGGAGTTCGTCCTGGCCCGGGGCTACTCCCCGGAGTGGGCGGAGCCGATCACGGAGATCCCGGCCGCGACGATCCGGCGGCTCGGCGAGGAGTACGCCCGGACGCCGCGGGCGGTGATCTTCGCCAACCGGGGGCTCTCCCAGCACTCCAACAGCCTCCAGACCTTCCGGGCCCTGCTCATGGTGGCCGCGGCGACCGGCCACTGGGGGCGGAAGGCCGCCGGCGTGATGGCCATCACCAGCGACCTCCCCATCAAGGCCGAGGCCCCGCCCGAGCGCCGCCCCGCCACGCGCCCGCGCATCCGCCGCTCGCCCGCGGGCTGGATCGAGGCGATGCGGAGCGGGCGCCCGTACCCGATCAAGGCCCTGATCATGACCGGCAACCCCCTCTCCCTCTGGCCCGACCAGGCCGCCCTGCGGGAGGGGCTGGCGAGCCTCGACGCGATCGCCCACATCGAGCTGTTCCCGAGCGAATCCTCGGCCTGGGCCGACTATCTGCTCCCCGCCGCGACCGGGATCGAGGTCGGGGAGATCAACCGCTACGCCGAGGACCGCCGGATCGTCTGGATCGAGAAGGTGATCGACCCCCCGGGGGAGGCCCGGCCCGACTACTGGATCTGGATCGAGCTGGGGAAGCGTCTCGGCTTCGCCGACGTCCTCAAGGAGGAGCACAAGGACCCCGTCCGGCTCTGGGACGAGGCGATGCGCCGGGACCCCCGGATGCGGGGGCTCTCCGCGGCCCGGCTTCGGGCGTCACCGACCGGGTGGCTCCGCTGGCCGATCCTCACCGAGGACGGGCCCGGCGCCGAGACCCTCTTCCTGCCGGGGTCGGTCTATCCGGGGGATCCCGCGGGGCGGCGCTTCCCCACCCCTTCCGGCAAGCTGGAGCTCTGGACCCCGGCCCTCGAGGAGACCTTCCGGCGCTACGGCCTCTCCGCCCTGCCGGAGTTCTACACCGAGCCCGAGCAGCTCCTCCCCCTGCCCACGATCGAGTACGTGGCGGGGGACGGCGAGGAAGGGGTGCTCTCGCCGGTGTGGGAGACCCCCTGCCTGGCGGGGGTGGTGCGGATCGTGGCGGAGCCGCCGGCCGTGGACCGGCAGCGCTACGACATGGAGCTGATCACCGGCCGCCCGCCCACCCCGCACTTCCACTCCTGGACCCACTGGCTCTGGCAGGCCCAGGAGCAGTGCGCGGACCTCTTCGCCCACCTCCACCCGGACCGGGCGGCCGCGCTGGGGATCCGGACCGGGGACCGCGTGCGGATCGAGAGCCCGCGCGGGGCGATCGAGGCCGTGGCCTGGGTGGCCCCGGGGATCCGCCCCTCGGCCGTGTACGTCCCCCTGGGGTGGGACGAGCGCCAGCCCTATCACCCCTGGCGGCCGGTGAACTGGCTCATGCCCCGGGAGCCGCGCTGTCCGGTCTCCGACCAGGCCAACTTCAAGATGAGCCTGTGCCGGGTGTCCCGGGTCTGACCCCGGAATGCCCCGGCCCCTCCTCGCGCTGGTCCTGGCCGCCCTGGTCGGGGGGACCGTCTACGCCGCCGCCACCTCGCGCCTCTTCCCCTACGACGCCCGCCCCGGCGCCCCGGTGGGGCAGACCCTGGGTGTGATCGCGGGCTGCCTCATGATCGCCAGCCTCCTCTACCTCCCCGCGAAGCGGGGCGAACCCCTCGCGACCCCGAACCGCCGCCTGGTCCTCATCCATGTGGTCCTGGGCTCGGCGGGCGCCGCCGTCGCCCTGGCCCACTCCCGGTTCGTGGTCACCCAGCCGCCGATCCTGGTCCTCCTCGCCTTCCTCGGCCTGCTGGGGACCGGGCTCTACGGCCGGGTGGTCGCGAGCCAGCGGATGGGCCCGACCTTCGGGCGGGGCGGGAACCCGTTCCAGCCCGGAACCGGGATGCCCGAGGAGCTGCGGGCCTTCATCGCCAGAAAGCGCGCCCTCCTGGCCCGGCTCGACCCCGACGCCCGGGAGGCCACCTTCACCCTCGGCCTCGGCCACTGGGCCCGGCACCCCCTGAGCTCGGGCCGCTACTACGCGTTGAGCCTGAGGGAGCGGCAACGCATGCGGGCGCTGGCGGCGGCCGGGTACCAGGAGCGCATGGGGGTCCTTGAGCGGTTCTGGCGGGTGGGGCACCTCGTGCTCGCCTGGTTCGCGATCCTGGGGCTCCTCGCCCACGTGGTGACCACGCTCTTCTTCGCCGAGTGGGCGGCGGGCGGGCGGGAGATCTACTGGTGGCACATTCGGAGGTGAGGCGCGGCCGCGTCCCGGCCGCGCGCCCCGCTTCGACGGAAGGTCGGGTTCACCCGCTCCGGCCGCTTCGCTCGCGTTCAGAGGCCGAGGAGCGCGCGCTCGGTGAACCAGAGCATCCCCATCAGGAAGATGGCGGCCGACGCGCCCCGGACGAGGATCCGCTGGTGGGCCCCCCGGCTCGCCGCGTAGATGAGGGGGACGCAGGCCGCGACGACGACGAGCTGCCCGATCTCCACCCCCACGTTGAAGGAGAGCAACGATAGGATGAGCCCCTGGGAGGGCAGGCCCATCTCCCGGAGGATCTCGGCAAACCCGAAGCCGTGGACCAGGCCGAAGACGAACGCGACGAGCCAGCGCCTGCGGATCTCCTTCACGACCAGGTTCTCGATCCCCACGTACGCGATGCTGAGGGCGATCACCGACTCCACGAGCCGGGTGGGGAGGGTCACGACGCTCAGGGCGGCCAGGATCAGCGTGATGCTGTGGGCGACGGTGAACGACGTCACGATCTTGACGATGTTCAGCGAGCCCCGCCAGATCACCATGAGCCCGATCAGGAACAGGATGTGATCGTAGCCCGTGAAGATGTGCTCCACCCCCAACAGCAGGAAGCCCCCGGCCTGGGCCCAGAGCCGCGGGCTCCAGCGGAAGTCGGTCCGCCTCTGGGTGAAGACGAACTCCTTGACGGCCTGGCCTCGTCGGATCGTCGCCAGCGTGGAGTGGTTGGGGCCGAACTCGTTGAAGAAGTAGAGGTAGATGCCGACGTCGTCGCCCACCGGCGTCTCGCACGCGAAGGCGAACTCGACGCGGATGCGGCCGGGATCGTCATCCGGTTGGAGGGCCGGGGGCGAGGGCGCGCACGCCCGGTCCTCGTTGATGATCTCCACCTTGCCGGGGAAGAAGGCCGCGAGCGCGTCGCCGCCGACCGCCAGGACCTCGGCGCCGGTGGGCGGCTCCCCCTCAACCGGCAGCTCGAAGTGCTCCGCGAGGCCCTTCGTCGGAACCCTCAGGGTCACCCTCGCCGCGCGCTCCTCAAGGGTAATGTCGGCGTAGCTCAGGCCGACGACGTGGGCCTCTGCCGGGGTCGGCCACACGCTCCAGGCCAGGAGCGCCACCAGCAGGCCCAGGGACGGGGCGGGGGGCGGCTCCGGGGGGGGACAGGCGGGGCGCGGGTCCCGGGCCTTCACCGGGGCTTGCCTCCGCGATTCGCCTCGAGGAGCAGGTCCTTGAAGATCGCGCGGGCCTTCTCCCCGTGCCAGTCGCGGGGTCCCAGGATCCGCGCGATGATCTCCCCCTCGGGGCTGATCAGGAAAGAGGCGGGCAGGACGCGGACCCCGTATCGGGTCGCCACCTCGCCGGAGGTGTCCAGGAGCGAGGGGAAGGTGAGCCCGGTCTTCTCCCAGAAGGGGGCCACCACCTTCTTGCCCTGGGTGTCGATGGAGACCGCCACGATGACGAACCCCTCCGCCTTGAACTCGCGGTAGAGCCGCTCCAGGTCGGGCATCTCGGCCACGCACGGCGGACACCAAGTCGCCCAGAAGTTGAGCAGCACGAGCTTTCCCCGGAACTCCGTCAGCGTGACCGGTTGGTCGGCGAGGTTCGGGAGGGCGAAGACGGGGGCGACCAGGGTCTCCCTGAGCTCCTGGATCCCGAGGGCGGACAGGTGGCGTCCCTCCGCCGGACCGGAGAGGGTCAGGACGAGCGACAGCCCGAGGAGCAGTCGTCGAGGACAGGATCTCATCATCAGTTGCGTGGAGGCATCGTCGGAGCGGGCGCCATTCAGCAGGTTCTTCTTGTATCATAGACCCCTCGCGGCGCGCAAGGGCCACGAGCGTGAAGGACCGCACACCCCTTCAGCGCCTGGGAGGCTGCCGGAGGGAAGGTCTCGAGCGCCAATGCGGGGGCAGATCGCGCTTCTGCTGCTGCTCTTCTTCTCCCTCTCGTGCTCGCGGGCCCGGGAGGATGGCCCCACGGGTTCCCCCCTCTCCATCCGGGTCGTGGCGCGGGGGGAGATCGAGGTCACCTGGACCCCCCCTCGGCCCGCGGGGGAGGCCGAGGGCCAGGTCCCCGACGTCCGGTACTCCACCGCGCCCTTGACCGCCGAGACCTGGGGTCAGGCCCCGGCGGTCACGCCCTGGCTCCCCGTCACCGTCGAGGGCGCCCCTAAGCTGAGGAGCGTGCTCCCGGGGCTCGCGCCCGTCCTCCACTACGTGGCCGCGGCGTCCCCCGGGACGGGGCCCGGGATCTCCCCGGTCGCCACCGTGCTCCCCCTGCGGGAGACCGTCCTCCACGGCAGGCTGGGCGGGTACTACTTCGGTCACGCCGTGGCCCTGGTCGGCGACGTCAACGGGGACGGCTACGGCGATCTCCTCGTGGGCGCCCCGTGGAGCGACGAGGGGATGGAGGCGCGGCGGCCTCGCTACGCGCGGTGGGCGCGGGCCCTCCTGCGCCGCGTCGGGATCCCCCTGCACGGGGCCAGGGTGGGGGCGGCGTATCTCTACCCGGGAGGCGCCGGGGGTCCGGCCCTGCACCCTGCCTGGACGCTGCTGGGGAAGGCCGAGGGGGCCGATCTGGGGGGCGCGGTGGCGGGGGTCGGGGACCTGAACGGCGACGGCTACGCCGACTTCGCGGTCGGGATTCCGGGCCACGACACCGAGCTCCGGAACGAGGGCGCCGTGGCCGTCTACTTCGGGCGGCCGGGGCCGCTTCCCTCCGAGCCGGACCTCTTCCTGGTGGGCCGGTTCCGGGACGAGTCGTTCGGCAGCGCCATCACCGGCGGGGACTTCAACGGGGACGGCTACGCCGACCTGGTGATCGGGGCCCCGGGCTCCTACCTGGGCGAGGTCAACGCCGGGGCGGTCTTCGTCTTCTACGGGGGGCCCACCGGGCCCTCATCGCGGCCGGGCTCGGTCCTGCTCGGCAAGACCTTCGACGGCCTCTTCGGCAGCGCCGTGGCGGCCGTGGGGGATGTCAACGGCGACGGGTACGAAGACCTCCTGGTGGGGGCCTATGAGGGGGTGGCGGACCCGAGGGCGACGGGCGCGGCCTACCTCTACTACGGCGGGCCGCAGGGGCTGGCCCCTGCCCCCGCGCTCACGCTCCGGGGGCACGCCTGGGGCGACCAGTTCGGGGCCGCGCTGGCGGCGCTGGGCGACGTGGACGGTGACGGCTTCGCGGACTTCGCCGTGGGGGCGCCGAAGAACGACGAGGGGGGCGAGGACGCGGGGGCGGTGTCTGTCTACCACGGCGGGCCCCGCGGACCCCTGCCGGAGCCGAGGACGATCCTGATCGGGCCGGGTCCGGGGAGCCAGTTCGGGGCGGCCCTGACGGGGGTCGGTGACCTGGACGGTGACGGCCACGCCGGCCTCCTCGTCGGCGCCTTCGCCGCGGGCGGGGCGGAGGAGGGGGCGGTCTTCCTCTATCGGGGCGGCGCGGCGGGGATCGAGCGCCGGCCCGCCCTGACGCTTCACGGCCGCCATCCCGGCGCCCATCTCGGGCGGGGCCTCGCCGGGGGCGGAGATCTCGACGGCGACGGGCGCCCCGACCTCGCCGTCGGGGCCGAGGGGGACCCCTCGCGCGGCCCCCAGGCCGGGGCCGTCTTCCTCCGCTACTGAGCGGCCGCCGGCGGTCGGGCGGCGTCGCTCAGTACTTCCAGAGGGCGAACCGCTTGTCCACCTGGCGAAGGCCGAGGTCCATGAGGAAGGCCGCGGCGCAGATCGTCATGAGTCCCGCCATCATGACGGGGGTGTCCAGCCAGGTCTGCGCGATCAGGATCAGCCAGCCCAGCCCGGCCTGGGGCAGGGTCGCGGCGTTCTCGGCGGCCAGGAGGACGATCCAGCCGATCCCGAGGCCGATGCGGGTCCCGGTGAGGATCTCCGGGGCGGCCGAGGGGAGGGTCACCTGCCACATCACGTCCCAGCGGCTCCCGCCGAAGGTGAGCACCGTCTCGACCTGGGCCGGTTCGATGCGCTGGACCGCGGCGAGGGTGTTGATGAGGATCGGGAAGAAGATCCCCATCCAGGTGATGAAGATGGCGGAGGCGTTCCCGAGCCCGAACCAGAGGATCGAGAGCGGGAGCCAGGCCGGGGCGGGGATCACCCGGAGGAGGTGGATCACGGGCTCGAGGAAGTGGGCGCACCAGGGGAGGTGCCCCATGAGGATCCCGAGGGGGACGGCCGAGGCGAACGCGAGGAGGAAGGAGAGGGCGAGCCGCCAGAGGGTCGCCAGGGCGTGGGCCTGGAGCCACCCCAGCTGCCAGTAGACGGCCAGCTTGGTCAGGACGAGGGTGGGGGGTGGGAGCAGGACGGGGTTCACCAGGCCCAGCGCCGAGACCGCTTCCCATCCCATGAGCACGATGCCGCCCGAGATCGTCCCCCGGACGAGGGGGAGCGGCACCCGCCGGGGGAGGAGGCGGCGGGCCCCCGAGAGGGCGGCCATGGCGAGGAGGGTCGTCCCTATCAGGGCCGTGGGGTCCAGGGTGCGCTCCGGGTGGAAGTACCGGTACATGGGGGGGTGCGGACCGGAGGGGGCGGTCCGTTGCAGCCGCTCCTGGGGCGCGGCGGGCCGGAGCGGCGCGGTCAGCAGGAGGGGCAGGACCAGCAGCGCGAGACCGATGGGGGCGAGGCGGCGGAACGGGGGAGCAGGCTTCAGGGCCGGGGACACGCACCGCCCGATCTGGGGTGGTCTAGTCCCCCAGGAGGTCGGCCACCTTCCGGCGGGCCTCGACGAAGGCGGAGTCGGTGCGGCTCCGGGGGTGGGACAGGGTGACCGGGACCACCCCTTTGATCCGTCCGGGCCGGGGGTGCATGATCACGATCCGGGTCGCGAGGTAGGTGGCCTCCTCGATGTCGTGGGTGACGAAGACGATGGTCTGGCGGGTCTCCTGCCAGATCCGGATCAGGTGATCCTGGAGGGCGTTGCGGGTGATGGCGTCCAGCGCCCCGAAGGGCTCGTCCATGAGGAGGACCTCCGGCCGGTTGATCAGGGCCCGGCCCACGGCGACCCGCTGGAGCATGCCCCCCGAGAGGGTCGCGGGGTACGCCGTGTTGAACCCGTTGAGCTGGATCAGCTCGATGATCCTCCGCACCCGCTCCTCGCGCTCGGCCCGGGGGACCCCCTGGAGCTTGGGGCCCAGCTCGATGTTCTTCTCCACCGTGAGCCAGGGGAAGACGGCCCGCTCGCTCTGGAAGACCATCGCCCGCTGGGGATCGGGGTCCTTGATCTCCTGGTCCTTGAAGGCGACCCGCCCGCTGGTGGGGCGCTCCAGCCCCGCGAAGATCCGGAGCAGGGTGCTCTTCCCGCACCCGCTCGGGCCGAGCAGGGCCACCAGCTCGTTCGGGTAGACCTCGAGGGAGATGTCGTCCAGGGCGAGCAGCTCGTAGATGCTCCTCCGCCTCCAGAGGTTCAGGCTGAACTGCTTCTTCGAGGAGACCACGGTCGTCCCCGCCGGGTCGGTGTAGACGTAGAAGATCTTCCGGACGTTGTCAGCGCGGAGTACGCTCTGGGCCATAGATCACCACCTCACGATGGCCGCTTCGCCCTTCCGAAGCAGGACGTCGAAGATGATCCCGAGGGCCGAGATGAGGACCATCCCCCCCAGCACGGTGGGGGTGTCCAGGAGCGTGCGGGCGTCGTCGATCATCCACCCCAGCCCGGCGTCCACGGCGACCAGCTCGGCCGTGACGAGGCAGATCCAGCCGATCCCGAATCCCACCCGCACCCCCGTCACGATGGTGGGAAAGGCCGAGGGGAGCATAACCCGCCGGAACACGTCCAGCCGGTTCCCCCCGAGGTTCAGGATCGACTCCACGTGGATCTGCTGCGTGTTCTTCACGCCCCGGATCGTGTTCAGCAGGATGGGGAAGAAGGCCCCCAGCCAGATGATGTAGATCGAGGGCGGGTCCCCGATCCCGAACCAGAGGATGGCGAGGGGGAGCCAGGCCGGCGGGGGCACCACCCGGATCAGGTTGAAGAGGGGATCGATGTAGTCGGCGAAGCGCCGGAAGTTGGCGATGAGGAACCCGAGCGGGATGCCGGTGCCGATCGCGATGAGGAAGGCCGTCAGGAGCCGCCGGACGCTGTAGTAGACGTGGATCTGGATGTAGCCCCGCTCCCACTGGGCGATGAGCTTCGCGAAGACCGCGGTCGGGCCGGGCAGGAGCACGCTGGTCACCAACCCCAGGTAGGTGATCAGCTCCCACCCGATGAGGATGACCCCGATGGAGGTCAGGGCGCGGACCAGGGCCACGTTGAAGACCTTGGGGAACCAGGCCCCTAATCCGTTCAGCAGGACGGTCCACACGGCGATCCCGACCATGAAGAAGCGCGAATCCAGCTTCCCCTCGACCTCGACGTAGCCGCCGATGGGGCGATCCCAGGTGGCGATGGGCTTGGCCTCCCCGGGTCTCCCCATCTGCTTGAAGAACTCTCCTGTCTCCTGCTGCGGTTTGAAGAACTCCTCCAGGTGTTGGGCGGCGGAGGCAACCGGCGGATCGGCGATCCCGACCACACTCCAGAGAACCATGCCAAGGACGCTCAGGGCCAACAGCGCCGGACGACTGACCCACTTCATTGGTCCCTTCCTCCGCCCGTCGATGGGAGCCAGCCACCGGCTCCCGACGGGGTCCAGGGGACTCGGGAGACGGGAGATGTACGGGAACATCTTATAATGGCGCCGGCGTTTCGCGTCAAGCCCTTTTCCCCGCCCCCCTCCCCGCGGGAGGCGAGACCCAGCCGGCTTTCCTCCTAGGCCGAATCGGCGGGCCCGGCCGCGCCCAGGGGTCGGCGGGCCCGGGCACGGCCGGGATCGTAGAAGGGAAGCGCCGCGACGGCCGCCGGACGCGCTTGACCCTCCACGACGACCCCCGCGGCCTGCCCGACTTCCGCCGCCCCCCGGGCCGCATAGCCGAGGGCCAACCCGCGGCGAAACACGGGCGAGTAGCAGGCGCTGGTCACCTCGCCGATCTGCGCCCGGGCGGGGTCGCGGAGGATCGGGGCGCCCCGGTCGGGGACCAACCCGTCGGGGAGGGCGACCCCGATGAGCTCGAGGGGGACCCCGCGCTCCCGGATGGTCAGGAGGGCCGCCCGCCCGCGGAACTCGCCCTTCTCAAACCGGACCAACCGTTCCAGCCCCGCGTCCAGGGGGGTCCGGGTCCGATCGAAGTCGCGGCCGGCCAGGAGGTAGCCCGCCTCGATGCGCAGGGTGTCCAGCGCGAGCGCCCCGCAGGGGGTCAGCCCCTCCTCCCGTCCCGCCTCCAGCAGCCGCCCCCAGAGCCGGCCGGCACTCGCCTTGGCGATCGCCAGCTCGTAGCCGAGCTCGCCGGTGTAGCCGATCCGGGAGAGCAGGACGGGGATCCCCTCGATCGCGGTCTCCGTCGAGCGGTAGTACGGGAGGAACCGATCCCCGACCCCGAGCCGGGCGAGGATCTCCGGAGCCCGCGGACCCTGCAGGGCGAGGACCGCGACCTCCTCGGAGCGATCGGTCACCGTGACCGGCGCGGGCCCGCCCAGGGACCGGAGCTCGTCGGCCGTGGTCCGGAGGCTCGTGTAGACGGTGAAATGCTCGGCACCCAGCCGGTACACGGTGCAATCGTTCACGAACCCGCCGGCCTCGTCGCAGATCGGGGAGTAGAGGATCTGACCGGGACCGAGGCGGGAGGCGTCGTGGGTGATCAGGCGCTGGATGAGGGCGAGGGCGCCGGGGCCCTCGATGGCGTACTGGCCCATGAAGCTCAGGTCGAACAGACCGGCCCGCTCCCTGACGGCCAGGTGTTCCCGGGTCGGGTCGGTGAAGGCTCGAGGGTAGAGGTGACCCATGAAGGGCCCGAGGGTGGGCCGCGAGGCCGCGTAGGCGGGGAGGAGCGGCGTGCCCTTCACGCCGGATCCGAGGGGGGGAGCGGAGGAGCGGCGGGGGTGGGGTCGCTCGGCCTCAAGGAGGGCTGACGCCCGGGGCCGCCGCCTCGGTCAGCGCTTCGAGGCGGTGCCACTCGATCGGCGCGTGGGCCATCTGGGCCATCGCCGTCAGGCAGGCGTGGGGGCAGGCGCAGAGGCGCTCGGCCGGGGACACGCCCAGGGTCTCGGACTCGAAGAACCCGAAGAACCTGGTTCGGTCCTCCACGGCCTGGCCGATGCAGATGCGGACGGGCCGGCACGTCTGGGCGATCTCCCGCCCGTGCTCGAGTAGCCGCTGGCGGAAGGCCGCCTCCGCCCCGGGCCGGCTCTGAAAGAGCCCGAGCATGGTGACGCCCCTGCTGGGGGTGTCGAAGGCCTCCTCCAGGAGGACATCCGAGGTGTAGACGCGGGAGGGGCGGGCCTGGAGCTCGACCATGCTCGCGATCCTCCGCGCCCAGTGCTTGGACTGGAGGGACCGGTCCCGGGCCTCCAGGTTCCGCCAGGCGGCCCAGGTGCAGAACTGGGCAGGCTCGTCGACCAACTCGAAGGCCCGGGCATCTTGAACCTCGGGGAATTGGCGCAGCCAGGTCACCAGTCCGATCAGCAGCTCCCGGAAGTCGCGCTCGCGGCCCGGGAGGACCTCATACAACCGGAGGATAGGGATCAGCATGGGGACCCGGCCACGCCTCATAACTATCCAACCCGCCGCAGATTGTCAAGCTCGGCCCCCTCCGCTGGTCCCGGTCGGCCCCCTCGAGGCGGCCGGCCGAGGCCCCCCGGGGAAGCCGACCGAGCCCGAAGGCGAGCCCCCCGGCCGCCGCCCCCCAGCGCCCGTCCCCCTCCCCTTCGCTCGACTTGCCTCCCGGAAGGCCTTCGCCTATCATCAGAGCGTGACCTCCTCCGGGGAGCCTCATGCCGGTGGATCGGGCGTCCGCGCGGCCCAGTTTGGCTACCGGCCGCCGGGCTCCCCCGGGGCTCCCTTGGAGAAGAGGCCCTTGTC